>CALCRE010000292.1 GCA_937894465.1 uncultured Clostridia bacterium | reverse complement strand
GTGGCCAAGAAAGACAAATTATACTTTTCCATGGTTTCCTTCAACATGTTTTCTTGGGACTTCCAATCGTCCAAATCAAGGTGTTCACACATTCCCTTGATTGCTGATATTTCCAGTCCGTCATACCCTGCCAAAGCAATATACTTTGCAGCAGTATCAAAGTCAAATCCGCCGAATAAAACCGAATTGACACCTAACTTGATCATACCATCACCTCAATATCTTAATTTTGTACCTTATTAACCTTATTGTACTGATATATATACAGTATAAACGATCGGATGAAAATCCACTAGTACATAAACACAACTTTTCGTATGGATTCGGATTAATCAACGTCGTTAATGTACTGCACCTATCGATTCTAGAAAACCTTTGATCTTCTCACTTAGGTCAGTTGTCTTGTTTAAATCATGTATCATTTCTTCGAATTTTTTGTATTTTTCTTCTTTGCCGATTGCCATGATGTATTTTAAGATAAGATCTTCTCTTTCTTTCAAGCTGTATTCGTCAGACCTTAAACCGGAACGATATTCTTTCGTCAAATCATAGTCTTTATACAGTTTGGACAACATTTCGGGAACATAGGTGCCGGAAAGATATCCATGGTATATGTCATAAAAGTCTTCCGTATTCATCCGGGTAGGTGCAATCACTTGAGGATTATATATACTCATAAGAGAGAAAATATTCATGTTTATTCGAGCACCGTTCTCATATCGATCGTTTTGGTTTTCTATTCCCCATGATGCCAATATATTTGCTTCTCTGTCGCTGAATAAAAAATCAAGGAGGATTATAGCTCTTTCACTTTTTAAAGAAGAAGAAGATATCACATAAACAGGCACATTCGTAAACACATTGAATTTCTTGTCTTTATACAACAAGTAATAATCAAAGGAATCGTCACCGGAGGGATATCGATAGAATTCAGTGAAAGTAGTGATAATAATACCGATATCGGTATTGTTTAATGCATTTTCGTAGTTGGTATCGGCTCCGTATTGATCGTAATAATACAAGAAAAGGTCGATGTCATCCATCATTTCTGAATCCTCGATTCGCACAATTCGATCATTCTTTGTGTCACATAAATATCCGCTGCGTGAAAACAAGGGTAATTCATAATAATCGTGGATACTTGAAAACACATCGGCGGACCTTATCGGCATGCACCCTATATCCGAGTAAAAAAGAACCTTGTTTTCCTGCAAGTTGTTGTTGATCAGAATGGTGTAAATATCATCAAAGGTCTCTATTTTGACTCCTTCCGTGGAAACTCCTTTTTTTATCATTGCAACAGGCATATTCGTATAGGGCATGTAGAGGGGAACTCCATAAATCCCGTCACCGATTTTCATAAGATCAAAGAACTCCACCGTTTGGAATGCTTCGTTTAAAGAAGGTGCATGCAACTTCATCATTTGTGAGAAGTCTTTAACATGTCCTTGGGATACCAGATAGGGAAGGTTAGTATCTTCGGCCAGATGATTACCGCAATACACGATGTCACTGTCTCCGCTACTTAATTGCATCAGTGTTTCATAGACGAGATGCCCTCGGCTCATAAATGTAAAGACGACCTTCGTGTTGATTTTTTCCATTGTCATCTTGTTTAGCTCTTCAATGATCAGATTGATGTGATCCATGTTATCTTCATGGCTCGCACTCAAAGGAGGAAGGGCCACATTCAGTTCTTGATATTCCAAATCCGTGCGCTCTTTGTATGTCATGGGTATGTCCATTTCTACGACCGGGCGCTTTGTTTGATCAGAGCACCCCGTGATGACAAGACACAAGGATATAAAGAATAATATAAATCCACACCTTCTCATTTTCACGACACCTATTTCTTATAAATTAAGACCGTTTCGTTTATTTAGCCTTACGTTTCATCTAAATGAATGCCCATTTCCTCAAACATTTGATCAATGTCATCATATACTTGCAATTCACCATTTCTGTATTGGGCTTGAGTCTTCTTAACCGGTTTTGCTATGCGTACCATTTCATTTTTTGGGTAAACGACAACAGGACTTAGGAAAATACCGCCGTTTTTTTCGATCACTTCAAACTTGTCTCCCTCTTTTATACCCGTCGGCTTCACTACATATTTCACAAACCATTATATACCAAATAATATAATAACACCATAAAAGCACACTTAAAAGTTATGTGAGGTTATGTTGTGGTTAGCAGTTTTGAAGAGCGAGCGTGAAATATAGAGCAAATCGGCGTTTTCAAGCGTA
>CALCRE010000291.1 GCA_937894465.1 uncultured Clostridia bacterium | reverse complement strand
ACGCTTGAAAACGCCGATTTGCTCTATATTTCACGCTCGCTCTTCAAAACTGGTTCTTTATACTCGAATACGATTTGCAGAGTAAACTGTTTATGATATAATACAATCAAATATTTTACGGAGTACGATTATGGTTTCAAACGACAATGAACCGGGGAGCAAAGCGGTAGCGAAAATAGCAATTGAAATAGCCTTGTCTGACACTCGAGAAGAAGAAAACATCATTAAACATGAATATGCGAAGGAAGGCATTCTTTGTGCTGCAGCTGATTATGGTGGAGAGTTCTTAACTTCTGTAATGAAAATCGTTGAAAGAGCGGTAGTAGCGGCAAAAAGGGAAAACCTGATTCGCCCTTCTCATGCAGAGGAAGGGGCAGTCGCCGGTGCAACCAGAGAAGCTTTGTCACAAATCATGACAAAAGCGATCGGATTGAACATTGGAGGTAAAATCGGTATTGCACGTTACCATGATCACATTAGCGTTGCCATATTTGTCGGAATTGGCTTGTTACACTTAAATGAGGTAGCTATAGGACTCGGGCACCGGGTTATATAAAAAAGGAGTGCATAAATGAAATATACCATAGCGATTGACGGACCGGCAGGAGCAGGGAAGAGCACTATTGCCAAATTACTTGCGAAAAAATTGGACATATTATATTTAGATACCGGTGCAATGTACAGAGCTGTCGGATTAAAAACCATTCAAGAAAAAATCGATATTCAAGATATTGTAAAAATAGATGCAATAATTGAGGATATTAATATTAAAGTTCGATATATCGATGGTAAACAGCATACTTTTTTAGATGATGTGGATGTCAGCCAAAAAATAAGAACTTCCGAAGTGTCTTTAGCTGCATCAAATGTGGCTGTAATCAAAAGTGTTCGGTTAAAAATGGTGGAGCTACAACGATCCATTGCAGGGGACCAATCGGTGGTAATGGATGGCCGAGATATCGGAACCTATGTATTACCAAATGCCCAATTCAAATTCTTTATCACAGCCACTGCCGAAGAAAGAGCAAAAAGAAGATTTTTGGAAATGAAAGAAAACGGAGAAAAAAACGTTGATTATGATATAATATTAGAAGACATTAAATATAGGGACAAAAATGATTCAAACAGATCATTCGCTCCCTTGAGAAAAGCAGAAGATGCTATTTTGGTCGATACCACTGAATTATCAGTGGATGAAGTGTTACAGAAAGTTCTTGCGAATATGAATGCGTAAGAATTGCGGAGTTAAAATTATTAGTGAAGACTTTTGTAAAAACGCTTGCAATGATTGTTGTCGCTTTGTTTTACAGAGTAAAAATCAGTGGGATGGAAAATATCAAACAAAATGAATCCTATCTTTTATGTGCAAACCATACAAGTATTATGGATATGGTATTTCTCCAAAGTAAATTTAAAAGATGGATTTATTGGATGGCCAAAATTGAACTGTTTAAAAAACCTATCATTGCAAAATTATTAAGAAAATTGGGTGCTTTCCCGGTAGACAGAGGGAAAGCAGATTTTTCAGCATTGCGGACAGCTATAAAAATATTGAAAGAAGGAAAAATTTGCGGTGTTTTCCCGGAAGGAACAAGGAAAAACCAGCATGTGGGTGAAATTTTAAAACCAAAATCCGGTGCTGCTTTTCTGGCATATCATGCAAAAGCTAAAATATTACCGGTGTACATTTCCCCGAACCATCATCCCTTCAGCTCTGTCAATATTGTGATCGGAACACCTTTTAGCATTACAAAACAAAAGGATGAAGTAAATGGAAACCATGCTGCTTTAAAAGAAAATGCTCAATACATCATGGATCGAATATACTCCCTGAAGGAGAGCATTGTATGAATATCATCGTATCAGAGCACGCAGGTTTTTGCTTTGGTGTGCAAAACGCGGTTAAAAAAGCATTGGATGAATCCCAAGTGAAAAACGGTACCATTTATACATTAGGAGACCTTATTCACAATAACATTACTATAAAAGATTTACAAGAACATCATATTTATTCTGTGGAAGACTTAGATTCTTTAAAAGCAGGAGATACTGTCGTAATTCGTGCTCACGGTATTCCGGCAGAGACAGAAAAGAAATTAATGAAAAAAGGTGTTACGGTTATTGATGCAACATGTCCTTTTGTAAAAAAGATACATCGTTTGGTGGAAGTTAATTTTATAAAAGGGAAGAAGATTATCATTATCGGAGATGCAAATCATCCCGAGGTTATTGGTATCAACGGTTGGTGCGACAATACTGCTACCATTATTAACAGTGTAGATGACATAAAAACGATTAAAGAATCCTTGGATAATGCTGTTGTTGTGGTACAAACCACTCAGAATGTCAACCTATACCAAGAAATAAAAAAAAATTTGCAGAATCTGTCCGAAAACATTGATTTTTATGATACAATATGTAATACTACCATAGGTAGACAAGAGGATGCTCGTAAAATAGCCTCTAATGCTGATATGATGTTGGTAATCGGAAGTAATCACAGTGCAAATTCCCGACAACTGTACAATATTTGCAAAGGAGAATGTGCGCATACATATCTTGTTGAGACTGCGGACGATATTCCGCATATTATAAATGATAATATAAAAAATATTGGGATTACTGCGGGTGCATCGACACCTGATAAAGTAATCAAGGAGGTAATTGGACGCATGGAAGAGTTGAACAAACAGGGAATTGACGCTGTTGAAACCCCAGATGTGGTTGAAACTACGGAAAGCACTGAGAACAACGATGTGAGTTTTAAAGAAGCTCTCGAAGATTCCCTTGTTACTTTGAGGACCGGTCAAGTTGTAAAGGGTAAAGTGATCAGTTATAACACCCAGGCACAGGAAGTTTACGTTGACCTAGGATTTAAAATTGACGGCACTATACCTTTCAGTGAATACACTGACGAGAGCGATTTTGATCCGGAAAAAACAATCGTAGAAGGACAAGAAGTTGAGGTTCTTGTTATACGAGTGAACGAAAGCGAAGGCAGCGTGTCGTTGTCCAAAAAGAAAGTGGACAATAAGAAAAAGTGGAAATTAATTGAGAATGCCCACAGACATCAAGAGGTTGTACAGGTTAAGGTTAAAGAAGTGATCAAAGGTGGTTTGTTAGCTACTTATGAAGGCCAGGAAGTTTTCATTCCGGCATCTCAAGTTAGTGACAGATTCGTTCGTAACCTTAATAAGTTTATTGACAACAATTTGGATATCAGAATCATTGAGTTGAACAGAAGAAGGAAAAAAGTTGTCGGTTCAGCTAGAGTACTGATTGAAGAAGAAAAGTCAAGAGTTGAAAAGGAAATTTGGGAAAACATCGAAAAAGGTAAGGTCTATAACGGAACCGTTAAAAGTATAACCGATTTTGGTGTATTTGTGGACATTGGCGGTATTGACGGTTTGGTTCATATATCTGAACTGTCATGGTCTAAAATCAATCATCCTTCAGAGGTGGTTAAAAAAGGCCAATCAATTGAAGTATTTGTTTTAGATTTCGATAAAGAGACAAATAAGATTTCTTTAGGATACCGCAAAGAAGAAGATAATCCTTGGTATAATGCTGAAGAGAAATTTGCCGTAGGCAACATTATCAATGGTAAAGTAGTCAGAATCGTTCCGTTTGGTGCTTTTGTAGAAATCGCAAAAGGTATTGACGGTTTGGTTCATATATCACAAATATCCACAGTAAGGATAAACAAAGTGGAAGATGTACTTACAGTTGGTATGGATGTTCAAGCCAAGATTATCGAGAATGACTTGGAAAACAAGAAAATCAGTTTAAGTATCAAAGAAGTTAGTCCAATCGAACCTCCTTATGCCCAAGAAATAATTAACAATAATATAGATTTTGATACTAGGGATAATAGTTACAGATCTGAAAGACCGGAAAGACAGGATCGACCGGAAAGAACTGATCGCTATGAAAGAAATGACAGAAGCGACAGAGCTAATAAGTTCGATCGTTTCGAAAGAGCTGAAAAGAATATTCGGGCAGGCGCTAACAAGCCGAAAGAATTACAGCGTAATATCGAAGAAGTCAAAGATTTCAGACAGGATTTCAAGAGATCCCCTCGTGAAAGAAGAGATTTCAAGGATATGCCGGAAGCTGTTCTCGAACACAAGGAAGAATTGGATAACAAGATCGGTGACTTGTTGCAAGGCTTGAACCTAGACTTTGTTACAGTTGAAGAAAAAGCAGAAGAAAAAAAATAAAATTTATTAAAAACATAAAAAGGGGCAAACAGCCCCTTTATGTTTCATATAATATGTAATACAATAAAACAAAGATTGATCAAAAGTGGGGTTTCCCGCTTTATTTTTATCAACAATTAGAAGGAGCACTTTTATGAAGACGCTTGAAACAATGGACAAAGAAGAGCTTTTGGAAATCATTAAGATTAAGGATGACATGATTAAAGAATTGAAAACAGAAATCGAGCTGTATCAAAAGTTAATCGAACAGATCAAGCAAAAGAAGTGATAAAAAAAACGGAGCATCAATAGTTGAAACTCCGTTTATATTGCTTGGTGCGAGAGACGGGAGTCGAACCCGTACGCCCTTGCGAGCACTAGAACCTGAATCTAGCGAGTCTGCCAATTCCACCACTCTCGCAAAATCAACATTCAAATTATACATCAAAAATATTAGTAATTCAAGTGGTTATGATAAGAAATATTTAAATTAAGTAAGAGGTATGACATGACAAAGCGTTTCAATCAATATATAAATTCCTTGAAAGATAAGAAAATAGCCGTTTTAGGTATGGGCATCAGCAACAGACCTTTAGTAGACTTTTTTATGGAAAAGGAAATCTATCCCGATTTATTTGATAAAAACATAAATGATGAATTGACATCTCAATATTATTTTCCGGGAAAGAATATCTTACACTTCGGTGAAGACTATATGTCTTATGTAAAAGGGTATGATGTCATATTTAAAACACCTTCCATGCGACCTGATTTACCCGAGTTATTGGATGAACAAGAGCGGGGAGCGATTATTACCTCTGAAATGAATGAATTTTTAAGATTTTGTCCCTGTAAAACCTTTGGTATTACCGGAAGCGATGGAAAAAGTACAACCACCACCATTATCGCTAAAATGTTGGAAGCTGAAGGATACAAGGTTTGGTTAGGCGGTAATTTGGGAACACCTCTTTTTAATTGTTTACCCAAAATAAAAGAAGATCATATGGCGGTTTTAGAATTGTCAAGCTTTCAACTGATGACCATGGAAATCAGTCCTGATGTGGCTGTGATCACCAATATTACACCGAACCATTTGGATATTCACAAAGATTACGAAGAGTATATCGAAGCAAAAAGAAATATCTTGCGTTATCAAAAAGCTAATGGGAAAGCCGTTTTGAATTTGGACAACAAATTAACTGCAAAGTTTTACGATGAGTACGATAAGGAAGCATTGGGGTTTTGCAAAGGGCGTAGTTGTGTAAGCTGCATTTGCTATATCAATGATGTTGTTTGTAAGATCGACAAGATGGAAAAACAGACAGTTTTATTGGAGACAAATAAAATAAGGTTACCGGGTATTCACAACATTGAGAACTATATGGCGGCTTGTGGAGCTGTAATGGACGATGTCACGATAAAAAGTATGCAAAAGGTTGCATATGAGTTTAAAGGTGTGGAGCATAGAAGGGAAGAAGTGAGAACTGTTAATCAAAGAACTTTCTATAACGATTCTATTGCCAGCAGTCCAACAAGAACGAAAGCAACTCTCTCGACTTTTAAGCAGAAGGTGATTTTAATTGCCGGTGGAAAGGATAAAAAGAATGATTATTCCATATTGGCACCGGATTTGTGTGAAAAGGTAAATACATTGATTTTGACCGGCCAAACAGCTCAAGCAATTGATGATGCACTTAAAGAATATCTAAACAAAAATGGTGGTAAAGGACCTGTGATTTATCGATTTGATGATTTTAACGAAGCTGTTCAATTTTCTTACAAAATATCGCAACCGGGAGATGAGATACTATTGTCTCCTGCGAGTACCAGCTTTGATCGATTTAAGAATTTCGAGGAAAGAGGAAATCGATTTAAAGAAATTGTTGAAATATTATAAATGACAAATTTCAAAAACAAGCTATATATTTTTAAGAATCAATTAAAAATGTATCGTAAACGAAAAATGAAGAATAAAAATTTTCAATTCCCCTTTATTTATTTTAAAAAATGTGAGATAATGACCTAAATTTTTTATTGATATATTAGGGAGATGTTTATGACTGATATAAGACGATATATAGAAGAGGTTTATACAAAGGTGCAAGCACGTGACCCGCAACAACCGGAATTCTTGCAAGCTGTTCGAGAGTTTTTTAATACCATTGAACCTGTTTTAGTGAAATATCCTGAACTAATCAAGCAAAACATTTTAGAACGCATTGTTGAACCGGAAAGGATTATTCAATTTAGTGTTCCTTGGGTGAATGACCAAGGGGAAGTTGAGGTAAACCGAGCTTTTCGCGTTCAATTTAATTCTGCCATCGGTCCCTATAAAGGGGGATTGCGGTTTCATCCTACAGTGAATCAGAGCATTATTAAATTCCTTGGATTTGAACAAACATTTAAAAACAGCCTAACCGGATTACCGATCGGCGGAGGAAAAGGTGGAAGTGATTTTGATCCGAAGGGAAAGTCCGACGGGGAGATTATGCGCTTCTGTCAGAGTTTGATGAATGAGTTACAAAAATATATTGGTTCGAGTATGGATATACCAGCCGGGGATATTGGTGTCGGTGCAAGGGAAATCGGATACCTGTATGGACAATATAAACGTTTGAACGGATCTGAAAACGGAGCGATTACCGGAAAGCACCTTTTGTATGGTGGAAGTTTAGGTAGGAAAGAGGCAACCGGATATGGATTGGTATACTTTACAAAAGCAATGCTTGAAGATGCGGGGAAAAGCATAAAAGGTCAAAAAGTTATAGTTTCCGGTAGCGGAAACGTAGCGATTTATACCATGGAAAAGATTAAAGAATGCGAAGGCATTGTTATTGCATGTTCAGATTCAACCGGGTATATTATCGATGAATCAGGGATCGATGTTGAACTTATAAAGGATTTGAAAGAAGTGAAAAGAGAGCGAATATCCGAATATGTTAATATCCGCCCTGAAGCTTCCTATTATCCCGGTAATGTGTGGAATCACAGAATTACCTATCATATAGCCCTTCCTTGCGCGACACAAAATGAAATTAACAAAGATTCTGCAGCTACCATTATTGCTAACGGTGTATTTGCCGTTGCAGAAGGTGCTAATATGCCGACGGATTTAGAAGGCACCATTATGTTCCGCAAAGCCGGTATTTTATTTGGACCTGCAAAGGCTGCTAATGCCGGAGGAGTTGCAGTTTCTGCATTAGAAATGTCCCAAAACAGTCAACGTCGCTGTTGGACTTCATATGAAGTGGACAATGAATTGAAAAAGACCATGGAAAACATTTATGGACAAATACGCAATGTTGCAAGAGAATATGGTGTGGAAGGAGACTTCGTTGCAGGTGCAAATATGGCGGCATTCACGAAAGTAGCCTTCGCAATGGAATTTCAAGGTGTTGTTTAGATAAAAAAACACTAAAATTTGTTGACATCCATCTTGTATTTCTGTATACTATCAAAAGTGACTTGTTAGCCCAGATAGCTCAGATGGTAGAGCAGAGGACTGAAAATCCTCGTGTCGTTGGTTCGATTCCGACTCTGGGCACCACTTATGGAGGAGTTCCCGAGTGGCCAAAGGGGGCAGACTGTAAATCTGTTGGCAGTGCCTTCGGTGGTTCGAATCCACCTTCCTCCACCAAAAAGACTGTCGATTTTTGTCGATAGTCTTTTTTATATTATAGTGGAAATAAATATATATTTGTGATAATGTTAAATTAAGGATTATTTATATAATAAGAGGTTAAATTAATGTTTGAAAAAAGAGAATTCCCCATATTAGAATATGATCCAAATCCAAAAGCAAAAATAGATCCATCAAATTTAACAGCTAAAGCTGATGTCCCTGAATGCTGTGTCATAACTTTTTTTGGCAATGTAATCAATGAGATGTTACAGTCAAACAAGCTGAAACAAATCGCGACATTCTATTCATGCACAATTCATTTGCCAATATATGAAACTAAATATAAGGGGAAATCCATTGCAATTGTGCAAGGTTTCTTGGGTGCTGCTGGCTCTGCTGCCTTATTGGAAGAACTCATTGTTATGGGATTTAAAAAGTTTATAGTTTGTGGTGCTGCGGGAGTTTTGCAAAAAGGCATCCAAGTAGGTCACATAATCGTTCCTTATTCAGCCATCAGAGATGAGGGTGTTTCATATCACTATGTAGAGCCTTCGAGAGAAGTAGAATGTAACCAACATGCTATAAATATTATTGAAAAAGTATTTCAAGGCAAAAACATTCCTTATATTAAAGCAAAAACGTGGACAACTGACGCATTTTACAGAGAAACGGAGGATAAAATTGCTCTCAGAGTTTTAGAGGGTTGCGTTACAGTAGAAATGGAGGCTGCTGCATTTTTTGCAGTGTCAAAATTTCGCAATGTTATATTAGGGCAAATATTATTTGGCGGTGATGACTTAAGCGGTGTTGAATGGGATTCACGTCGATGGACTAGTAGAGAAGAAATAAGGAGAAGTCTTGTTGAATTGTCATTCAAGACCTGCTTGCAATTATAAAAAATATTATTCCTATTATAAATATAATCTATATTTAAGGCATGGCATCTTTTTCGTTACCTCTTAACAAAAAATCCCGATGCTAAAAGCAGGCGTTTTTTTTATTACCCTTTTTTTCGAAGTAAAGCAGAATGGTTTTTCCAAAGAAACAGATTTACTTTGTAGACTTATGAGGCATGTATTCGACTTGTGATACAAGGCTGACAAGCTTAGAAATTATTGTAGTGAGACGTATCTTACCGGTTGACAGAATCAATTAACTCTTCTTTGATACTTTTATATTTATGTTATATCATGTGATTATGCAGATAGAAAAAATCTAGGAGATGCAGCATGATTAAAAAAATCGCTGATACAATTCGAGATAAATGGAGAGAACAGGGACTGACTCAGAAACAATTAGCAACTTTAGCGTCACAAAAAGCCGCTGTGTCGGAACGGGGGCTTGCGCAAAGTATATCCGCGGTTACAATACGCTATAGAACAAGTATTCCTCATGGGAGGATCTGACTGACCATAATAATTTTGATCATGTGAATATTAGTCGGCACAAATATGCGGTAAAAGAGCAGCTGTTCCGTGTTATTAGAATATACCAATACAACAAAAGTAAAAGACCGGTACTTCCTTTTTTTTGCAAATACCGGTCTTCGATCTACTTGATCCTAGATTTTCTTGCTTTCATTATACGATATGGCCTTCACCGGACATAACTTCATGGCATGATCCAGCTTATTGAGATCTAACTCTAGTTCCTCGCAGTATTTTGTGATTGCCTTTTTATTTTCCATCTCAAATACTTCCGGGTAGATTTTAACGCATATAGTGCAACCCATGCAAGCATCTCGATTGATTTGAAGTCCGGGTTGTGTTAGCACTTCTCCCGGCAGGTCTTCGTCCTTTATGATCTTTCCTGCTATCCATGAGAAAATAATGATGGAAATAACAGTGAGCACCCATCGTATCACCATGAATTTTGGCCCTAAAAACTTTACTTCATTTAGAAGCATAGGAACCTTAATAACAGCCCATGAGCTTAAGATGATAATGATATTTCGAATTGACGCACCTTTCTTGTGTAGCATAACGCACATTGGGAACGCTGCGTAAATCGGTCCTGCTGAAATACTGCCGACTACAAAAGAGAGGAAAATTCCTTTTCCTTTTGCCTCTTTGCCCAAATAGCGCATGATTTTTTCCTTCGGAACCCACATGTCTAAAAGCGCTGTCAGGATAAAGATGACAGGCATGATCATAAGCATTTCCTTGATATAGTATCCGCTGTTTTTCACCGAATCCGTTCCCATTTCCGGTCTAACGATAAACATGATGATGTATGCCAAAATAACAATAACAAAGAAAAGATTTTCCTTCAATTTTTTTAATATTGTCATATGATCACCCCCATAATAAGTGCGATTACGATAGCGAATAGAAAGCTAAGGCTGTTTCGTACGGCAGTGAATTTTGCTCCAAATTCTCTCTTTTCAAGAGGGAATGTCACCACACCCACCATTGTTAACGTCGTCAGAAAAGCAACAGCCGGTACTACACTGACACCTGCACCTACTAATGTTCCGACAAGTGGAAAAGCTATAAACGCCGGCACCAATGTGATTGTTCCAAGTGAATATTCCGACGCCTCAGAGCCAGTGAATCCGATATGAAGAGCCACCCATTCCGGATACGAGAGCCATAAATTCCAGATGATCGCTCCGTGTTTGAGAGCCACCTTTTAAAGGAGCAACGTGATCTCCTGGAACTTATGGAATACAAATGTGGACAAGCATCAACCATCTTCTGCTTGAATATACCGTTTGATTAGTGCATGCTTTTCGCCTTTTTAGTGCAACTCTTCCG
>CALCRE010000290.1 GCA_937894465.1 uncultured Clostridia bacterium | reverse complement strand
GCAGTTAATCTGATCTCTGCGTTTAGCTACTACATACTGAACTCACTTTGGTTCACCCTATACATATCATCACCTTTTCTTCATCACAATCTACATTTGCAGCGATTAAACATGGTATAACATATCTTTTTACAATGAAAAAATGTCACTATTTCCCATTTGCTTTTCTCATTAAAAACTAAGAGCTCCTTCTTCAAACTCCAGCTTAATGACAATCACTTCGTTTTTTATTTGGTCTACAGGAATGCCGCGAATTCTTAGATATGGCTTCTTGTTATAGTAATACGGAGTGATGTCCACCTTGGCATCCAATTCAACATCCATATTAAGAAGTGTTGTACGAAAAGGTAATATGTCGATGGGCGCTAAAATGACTCCGGTTGCTGCTGCAGGAATGGGAATATGAACATACAAGGTAGAGCCTTGTCTTGTTAGCAAAATATCTTTGTCAATCAGTAAATCCGATGCCGGTACCGTATCGTCAAAAGCATCTTTTACCTTATGATACCACTGACCGATCCCTCGAAGGATAGCCTTGCTTTCTTCTGGAATTACTCCTCTTTCGTTAGGTCCTACATTCAACAAGTAGTTACCTCCCATACACATGATTTTATCAATGCTATTAATGAGAAAAGGTATAGAATAATAATCTTCGTCCTGTTTGTATCCCCAGCTGTGTTTTCCAACCGATTGACAAGCTTCTGTTATTCCCTTAAATGCTTTTCCTTCAGGCACTTTTCTTTCCGGTGTACTGTAGTCCCCTTGATCCGGTCCTCTGTCATTGATGACGACATTCGGTTGCAATTGACGAATTAAATTGTTAATTTGAGGATTTTCATAACCTGTGACATTCATATCCCAGAAAAAATGATGAATGGGTCCGTAGTTTGTACATAGCTCTTTAATCTGTTCCACAACATATTCATTGTAATACCCATTAAGATCCGGTTGGTCACCGGGTTTTGGTTGATCAAGCTCATGGCTTCTGCCAAGATTTGGATAGTAGGGATGATGCCAATCTACACATGAATAGTACAAACCTACTTTTATACCCCTTTTGTGGCATGCATCTGTTAACATCTTTAATACATCCTTACCATAGGGAGTATTCATGATATTGTAACGGGTTTGTTTGGTATCCCACATACAAAATCCATCATGATGCTTTGTGGTAAAACAGATATACTCCATACCGGCTTCTTCCATAAGGTCCAACCATTCTTCCGGATCATAATCCACAGGATTGAATACCTCGGCATAGGACTCATATTCTCCGGGATCCATTTTACGTCTCCATAAAATCTGTTCATGCCATCCTGGAACTGCATAAATACCCCAATGTACAAACATCCCGAATCGGTTTTTAAAGATCCAGTCTCTCCCGTCTCCAAACTTCATCATTTTCTATTCTCCTTCCAACCACACATCAAATATAGACAAACCTCCGGGAGTAACTCGGCCTATAAAGGTATCAGCCCCTATTCTCTTCGGTGGTAGCACAGGATATTTACTAACAACATCAATTCTCTTAATAGCCTTTGGAGCGGTAATTTCCGCACCTATATATCGATGGAGATCATCATTGACAATATGAAGCCGGTATCTTCCGTCTTTCATTCTCATTGCCAAACAAGAAGCTTTCTTTGCCTTGAATTGAATATTTGAACTGATTGATACTATGTATGCCAGCGCTTGTAGAAATCCTTCCGATACTTTGGTAAACACCATATCACCTCGGAAAGTAATAGGATCCTGCATGTACATGGGTGCACAAGGAAACTCCGGACTGTTATCGGGAATGTTCAAAGAATTAATTATTGCTTCCTTGTCTATATCTTTCATGCCAAATACAAAGACACTCTCTTTGTACTTTGCCCAAGGGTCTACAAAATAAAGGTCAGGTGTAACTCCAACCGCTTCCGGTTGAAAACCTTTCATAGCAGAAGCCGTGCAAATGACAACTCCCCCTTTATATTCAGCAACACCAATTTGCTCTTTCGGGGACATCAAATCGAAATTCGGGATAAATAAAGGTCCGTGTAGACTATGTATGTCTTCAACCCGTGCAGCTGTTACCATGATAGCACCACGCTTTGCCAATTCATAACAGTATTTATGAGGTGTGAAACGTCGTGATGATATATATTCCGGCAGCAATGCATTCATTGCGGTATCAGACCATAATACGGTAGGTGCCAACACCTCTTGAGGTATTTCCTTAAAAGCGATATCAAACCTTTCTTTGAGCCATTGCCATTCATCTTTATGTATTCCGTCTCCTAAGCACACCATAAAGCCGTCCATGCATCGTTCAAGTTCTCCTTTATCATTCTTGCGGAAGAAAGATGACAGTGTATATACATCCCTTTCAAGTAACGGTGCTGCATGATGAAGAACATCCCATTCCTCCGTGACATCCTTTACCCCCAGCAAACATTTATAAGTTGCTTTTGGAGTGTAAATATTCATAAACATGGACATCGTCATGTACTGATGATAACGCCAAACAGGATGATCCGTCCGATCATTCATATGGCATCCGTTTGGCAATGTCTCCGGTATCAAGCAGTCTACACCCGCTTCAACCAGCCCTTTATAATCTACCCCATAACGATACACTGCTTCAAACGGTTCGGAGCACCATGCGTTATTCACTGCGACAGTTTTTCCAATCTCATGAATTCTGTTGCAGATCTTCTTCCAAAATCCATTCCACCTCTTAACATAAAATTCAATCCATTGTTGCCTTAGGTTGTACCAGATATAGTCACGGCGGTGAATAATGGCTTCATCACTGTCACAATGGATTTCTTTCATAAGTTTTTCAGGTAAGCTAATATCGGTATCTATTAGGAACTGATTTGTCATATCAACAGAATAATCCAGTGTAGAAATACCGGATTGCGGTGGAGGGCAAAAGTTATCTGCCACATGAAGTCCTGAAAATCCATAGTCGGATAGAACCTCACATACCTTGTCTGCAAAAAAGTCTTCATAATAAGTGCCGTCAGAAAAACGTTTTAACACATGAAGTGAATAAGTTGCAACACCGGCCGGATTAATGATTCGGGTTAATAGCTCACGGTGATCACTGTACCATTCTTTGTGCCGTGCACTGTTTGTTGAAACACCCATGATCCCAAGCAAGGGTTTTACACCTGCCTTGTTTAGATGTTCTACAAGACACTTCAAATCCAAATTGGTCCAATTTTGCCTTTCCCGCTCTTCATTTCTCGGACTACCGTAATAGGCACAATTGTCGGGAGGCAAATGCCTTATATGATCAACCCCATCGTGTAAATGTACAATATCTGCATGAAACAAGAATACTGAAACCGCTTCCGGAATAAATCCCATACGGGAGATCAACTCACCTACACCTTTGTCAGGTTTCTCTCGATCAAAACCGATCAGAGGTATCCAAACACATTGTTGACTGACGACAGAATGCTCACTCATGATATCGCCTCCTTATAACGAATAACAAGACTTAAAAGCCTCTTACAGGTTCTTCCCATCATAATTATATACAGACTGCAGTCTTGAGTAAATGATCAATTACCTAATTCTGTAATTATGACCTTCTCGACGGATTCACTCCCCCTAACATATCATTCAGTAAGCTGAAGTGTTTTATGATTTCATCCTTTTCCTCCCAAGGAAAAGACATAAACAAGGTATTGAATAGTGCTGTCGACCGATCCGGATTCGTTATAGAAATAACAGAAGAGAATTTCGCTTTTAGAACTAATCTGTCGTGTTGTAAATATTTTTTTATTTCACCGCTATGCAATAACCGATCTACATATCCTATTGCTTCATCTACAATTAGCAGGAGAGTATCCATGTCCACCTTTATTGTTTTTCCAACGTTTTGCATGAACATCAGACCTACCCTTGAATAAGGTTAGGAACAAATCAATTTTATCCCGGGGCGAACTACTTATGATAACATGTCCGGAGTCATTGCTTTGATCTGATATGATCATTTCTACTTGAGATATATCTTCTATATCTTGTTTTTGCAACTCTATCTGAAGCCGGCTTTTGCAATCCTCATATTCACTCTCCAGCTTTTTATGTTTCTCCAGTAACTCTTGGTAGCGAAACAATGCAAGGGGTATAAAAGTTAGTGTAATATGGAAAATGGGTTCCATATGATCCGATATAGTACTATAATAATAGTAAAATTATGTACTTACGAGAAAGGAGCTTTTGGTGAACGTTCAAGAAAAGATGATAGCAAGAAAACTATTCCAGAATAAGGTATATAAAAGTGACGGGCAAGCTTTTGAAGATATCTTTACTGAAGTAATGAACTATTCAGAAAGAGACTTCCAATCGATCAAACCATGGGGCAATATCGGTGATCGAAAAAATGACGGTTATATAAGATCAAAAGGAATATTCTATCAAGTATATGCTCCGGAAAACATTCATAAATCCTATCCTGATGCAGTAAAAAAGATTAAGACAGATTTTGAGGGGTTGTTAAGACAATGGTCTCCGATTAATGAGTTTTATTTTGTTGTAAACGATAAGTATAAAGGTGTAAACGCCGATTCTGAAATGGCTATACAGAAAATTAAGAGTACATATAACCTAAAAGAAGCCGCGATATTAACTGCTAAAGATATTGAAAATATGGTTTTTAAGCTGGAAGATGATCAAATTCTTAGTATAACAGGTTCAATCCCGGATCCTAAAACTAAAAATTTAGATTAAACTGTTTTAAATGAAGTTATTGAACACATCATGCTCTTGCCTTTGAATGCAAAAAGCAACTACAAAATTACTCTTCCGAACTGGGAAGATAAAATAAAGTTCAATAATCTATCAAGCGAAACTGCAGGTTTATTAAATAGCGGATATACACATATACAATCACTAGAAGAGTATCTATCTAATAATGGAAACTTTCTTGCTGATGCGTTAAGAGATCAAATAAACGATATTTATTGCCAAGAAAGAAATAAGAACCACGGAGATGACCTGTTTTGGGCGATCGTTGAGCGCCTGAGCCCCAAATCCCAAAGTATGTATCAGATCACCGTGATTATAATCATGAGTAAATATTTTGAAACATGTGATATTTTCGAAGAACCATTGAAGGAGGGAGAAAAATGATTTTGCCAACAAAACACACAAATTTTTCGGAGTCTCTACTTGGCTTCGGAAGTTATATCCTAAATAAATTAGAGAAAGAGAAAACCATCGACTCCCTATGGCATGAGTACCAAAATGCATTTCAAAGGAAAGAATACCCGGCAAAGCACAGCTTTGAAAATTTACTTCTTACATTGGTTTTTCTCTATTCAATAGGAGCTATTGAAGAACAGGACGGAGGTGTTATGAAATGCACTTAATAAAGGTCTATGCAAACAAAGAAAGCTTTAGGACGGTTAAATTTAACGATATGGGCTTAAGCTTCATAGTCGCTAGACAAAAAGTGCCCGGAAGTACGGATAAAGGAAAGACCTATAACGGTGTTGGTAAATCTTTATTGATCAGAATTGTTCATTTTTGTATGGGAGCAAGTGCAAAAAACTATAAATCATTTTGTGACAAACTTCCGAGATGGGAATTTTATCTGGATTTTTCTATTGGTAACAAGACTTATACTACGAAACGGTCAACAGATAATCCTAAAAGGATCTTTCTGAACGGAAAGGATCAATCACTTGCTAAATTCAATAAGGTGATGGAGGAACTTTGCTTTCATATTCCTCAGGGCATAGACTTTTTATCTTTTCGCTCGCTATTTCCTTTTTTTGTAAGGCCAAGAAAAGATTCTTATGTTTCATACGATAAGGCTGGAAAAACCGGTAATCAATATCAAACAGTTATCTATAATTCATTTTTACTTGGATTGGATGTTTTTCTAGCACAGAAAAAGTATGAGATTAAGAAAGAACAAGATCGTATTAAGGTATTAGAGGGTAATTTTAAAAAGGATTCATTGCTAAGAGACTTCTTTACCGGCGATAAAGATATAAAATTGACACTATTAGACCTTGAAGAGCGAATTAAAAAGCTTGATAACGACTTAATTGGATTCCAGGTCGCCGAAGATTATCACGAAGTTCAAATCGATGCAGATCAAATTGAAAAAAAATTGTTTTCGATCAGTAATGATGTAATCCTTATACAAAACAATATTGATAGAATTGATGAAAGCCTGAAAATCGAACCGAGTACTAACAAAGGCAATATTCTTTCTGTTTACGAAGAAGCAAATATTCATTTTTCTCAAAACTTGTTAAAGACTTTAGATGATCTGGAAAACTTCTACGAAAAATTAATCTTTAACCGTAAAAAGAAATTACTTGAACAAAAAAATAAATTAATATCAGAAAAAGAAAATAAGACAGATCGTATAAAAAAACTTCAGGACGAACTGGACAAATTGATGAAGTATCTCGGAGATCATCAAGCCTTGGATGTTTTTGTTACACTTAGTAACAAGAGTGCTGAACTAAAAACACAGAAGGATAGTTTGGAAAGATACCAAAGCTTACAAGAAGAGTATAAAGATAAGCAACGGCAACTAGAAAAAAAGCAACTGGAATTAACGGATGTAACAGAAAAGTATTTGAAAGACTTGGATTCAGAAATAGCTGGGTTGAGGGACTATTTTAGAGGTTTAGCCAAAAGATTTTATCCGAATTCAGTAGCTGGTTTATCTATAGAAAATAATGACGGGGATAATCAATTAAGATTTCGAATTGATGCTAAAATCGAATCAGATACATCCGATGGCATCAATAACGTCAAAATATTCTGCTATGATCTAACACTCTTATTTAAAGGGCACAACCACAATATAAATTTTATTTTCCATGATAGTCGTTTATTTGACGGAACTGATGAAAGACAAAAAGCGGAGATTTTTAGAACAGTGGCAGACAAATTCTATAATTCCGGCAAACAGTACATTGCCACTGTAAATCAAAATCAATTGGATGAAATTAAGAAACAATTAAAAGAAACAGAGTACACTGAAATCATTGAAAATAATACTGTGCTGATTTTAACAGATGAAGATCCCACAGAGAAATTGTTAGGGATAACGGTGGACATCAGTGAGAATTAAATTGATTGTCCATAAACGTAGCTGCCCGAAACACCCATAAGAAAATTTTAAGTTTGGGGTTTCGGGCAACTGCTAAGTAATTCACATTATAGTCTACTTTCAATATTCATGGGTTCATTCAAAATGCAGTACTGCTTTGTTCACCACAGGTCCGGAGCAATAGTATACTGCATTGTCCGTTACGGCAATTCCTGCTGTTGCGCGTTCGGTTAGCTTTCCGATGCAGTGAACCGAATAATCTGTAGGGTTGATTTGTAGGATGGCATCGGACATCAATAAATATACTCGATCGTGCTTATAAACCATACCTTGTCTGACTACACTACCGTACTCCCGCAGATTTTGTTGATGGATAACATTTTGCTTCTCATAATCATACACGAAATATACTCCGGTGGAAGTGATTCCATGGACCGCATCCCCTGCCCAAACCATATGGGATATTTCATGAACACCCTCGAAAGGATATTTAATATTACTTACTTCATATGTTTTTGGATTGAACTCAAACAAAGCCGCAGTATCATATACCGCTTTTCCTCCACCTTGCGGCGTTACATTAGAGCCGCAAAGGACATTTCCTCCGGGTAGCTCCGCCATGGACATAATTCCGTGGTACTCCAATAGATCCTCGTTCTCTAAGACTGTCGTTTCTCCGGTTTTTACATTGTATATGGCCATTCCACTGCCTACCACACCATAACCTCCGAGCCCGCTGAACAAGCAAGTCTCCCCGTCTGATAAAGCCAAAGCAGATCTAGGACGTGAAATGGCACTTACCACAGCTTCTTCCTTGGGACTTACGTGGACTTGATCATTAACGATCCCCAATTTAGTATCGATACGATAGATATATCCGCCGGAATAAGCAGCACCTGCCAAGATATCTCCTTGTGATGCATAACAACAAATGTTACCAACACCTTTTCCAATACTTTTTATACCGTGATCAATCAATGTGTCGGTTGCAGGATCTACGGTAAATATGTTCATGGGATGGTTGGTGGTTCCATATATGATTCCATCCGGGCCAAGGGTGATAGGAGAGCAATTTGCACCGGCACATGAGTAATCAAATTGTACGGTTTTCTTTTCCTTTGCAATAGGATCCAAGTATGTGAATGTATGTGACGGATAATCCATATTCTCTATGGAAGGTGCATTCTCAAAAGGTACATGCAATCCCCAAGGATACTTTGTCATATAGCTATGCTCTATGGAGTCGACTTTTTCTTTCACCTCACCGTTATCAAGGATATACCATGATCCAAGATAAGAGCTGTCGATACCCGCCTGTATTTCACCTTGTACTGTCATTTGAGCTGCCACAGACCCGTCTTTGGTCTTATACACCACAGCATTGCCTGTTCCCGGGATCCGTGGAAACATGAATTTCTTTTCTCCTGTGACTACATTAACCCCCACCACATTCACTTCGGCTGTACCGATGGCGCTGTACACCCATCCGGAGGAATCAGCTCCTTGGGAGAAACAATACATCTGGGTATCATCCAATAAGCCGTGATTCTTAATTTCTTTAGTTGTTGGATTAAATGAAAACAAATAGAGTTTCGGGTAGTTGGCAAAATAGATGAGACCCTCATCATCTTCGCAAAATCCCCATCCAATCAAAGTTGATCCTTGTTCAGCCATATTAACAACTGTGGTAAAGGAATCGGTCACAGGATCAAATTCATATAAATAGGAGTTGGCTCCGGTATAGAATTTGCCGGCTTGTGAAGCAAAGGACTTAAATGGTGCACCGGATGCATTCCCTTCATAATTATGTTGTGTGGATGTGCCTTTTTCAAAGTCGTAGCAAACCAGAAAGCCCAAAGAAGGCAAGACAGCATAAAACTTGCCGTCACTACCTTTGACTATGCCTCCGGAGCGAGCTTCCGCCGAATTGGACGCAATACCTAAGCTTTTTACAGAAACTAATGATGCATTTTTGCTCCCGGATCGTTCCGCATTAGAATTTGACGTTGCTTTATAATTCATGATGATTCTCCTGTTTAAATTCTTATTTGTGCCGCTATACACCTGGGATGTTCTGCTGATAGTTGCCATATGCTGTTTTCTTCAGACAATATAAACCATTCCACATAGAACTTCTCATCCGGTTTCATATCGGCTTTATTAATTTCCTCTTTCATTCCTCCGACAATCCTTCCCCCTTCCGGTGCAATACATTGTATTTTTACAGGAACTTTCATGGGACGGCCACCGGATGCGATCATTCCGTTTGCAGGTAAAATACTGTCGTTTGTCAAATATCCGGATATCTTATATAAATTGCCTTCCAACCGTTCTCTTTTCATATCCGCAA
>CALCRE010000289.1 GCA_937894465.1 uncultured Clostridia bacterium | reverse complement strand
AACAGAGACCAATTATCAAGCACTTACTACGATCTTATAGGATTAAGCAGTATATAATTCACCTGTTTACCTTTCTTGTATGGTTACATACACCGAGTCCCCTTGGCTTTTACCGATTTTAGAGCGAATGTCTTTCCGAAGCCCGATAATGTAGCATATGGATCCGTCTTTATTTTTAACACCCATATTAACGATACTACCGTCATAAGGCACTTGATCGAAGGTAGCATGAACCTTGACTCTGCCTTTACCGAATTCCTTCTTTATGTCATAAGGAAACTCAACATATGCTCCGTCTAAATCCGGGACTTTTCGAATGATTGCTTCAAACTCGTATATTTTTGGATTCATCCATTCCTCCTTGTCTTAATCGGTTCATCGTTTTTTCGTAAATCCAATATATCACAATCAGCGATTCTACTTCAACGGTTATATTTCCTAACATTCGTTGGTTGCAAATGTTATCATTTCAAGTATAATAGATGGATAAGTCTATGTTTATACATACGCGGAGGATATAAATGAATGCTTTGGCGGAACGATTAAGAGCTTGCAGAGAAAAACTGCACTTGTCACAAGAATATGTTGCAAACTATATGGATATGGGTCGGGCGACAGTAACACAAATCGAATTGGGTAATAGAAAGGTGACTGCAGAAGAGCTGGCGCAGTTCAGTATATTGTACGGATTGTCTTGTGATGAGTTGTTACTTGGCGGACAAACACATCCTACAACAAAGCTAACCGAGGGCTTTTATGAGCTTGATGAAAAGGATCAAGAGGAAATCATGCATTTGATTCAATTTAAGAAGATGATGAAGAACAAAAGATTAAAATAGCTCAATTTTTATATGGATTTTACAATAGGAATGTATAATACTAGAAACGTAAAGGAGAAACTTAAAAGGAGGACAAGATCAAGGAGGATGTTTGTGAGTTTACATAATGAAATATATAAAGTGGGTATCGATATCGGATCAACCACCATAAAGATAGTAATATTAAACAGTGACAATCAATTAGTATACAGTGAATACGAAAGACACTTCTCTGATATAAGAAGCAAGCTGCATGAGATCATACGAAATGCATGTAAAGTCTTTTGGGATGCTCGTGTAACCGTCATGGTCACAGGATCAGGAGGTATGAACAGTTCCAAAAGCCTAGGTCTTTCATTTACACAAGAAGTTATTGCGTGCATGAAAGCGGTTAAAACTTTTTATCCCCAAACCGATGTTGCCATCGAGCTAGGAGGGGAGGATGCCAAAATCTCCTATTTTAGCAATGGTACGGAGCAGAGGATGAATGGTACCTGCGCCGGGGGCACCGGTTCTTTTATTGATCAAATGGCTTCTCTTTTAAGGACAGATGCCACCGGTCTTAATGAACTGGCTAAAAATTATAAGGTGGTTTATCCCATAGCGGCCAGATGTGGTGTTTTTGCAAAAACCGATGTTCAGCCTCTTCTCAATGAAGGTGTAGCCAAAGAAGATATTGCCATATCGGTTTTACAAGCTGTTGTCATTCAGACCATCAGCGGTTTGGCTTGTGGTCGTCCCATCAAAGGGAATGTGGCTTTTCTAGGCGGCCCTTTACACTTTCTATCCGAATTGCGCAAACGATTTATTAAAACGTTACAGCTTCAGGAAGATCAAGTGATTTTTCCAAAAAATTCGCAGTTATTTGTCGCCATCGGTGCAGCTTTGGCTTCGGAACAAGAAGAACCCATACAGTTTAAAGATATTATTTCAAGGTTAAAATTACCGGATGAAATTAAAGAGGAAACCAATCGATTGCCACCGCTTTTTGCAGCGGAAGAAGAGTATGAAACTTTCAAGAAAAGACATGAAAAATATTTTGTTAAAGTGCAAGATCTTTCGACATTTGAAGGAGATTGTTTTTTAGGCATTGATGCAGGTTCCACAACCACAAAAGTGGCGTTAACCGATGAAAACGGTGCTCTTTTATATACTTGGTACGGCAGTAATGAAGGTAGCCCTTTGCAATCTACCATGAAAGCTCTAAAGAAATTGTACTGCGAAATGCCTCCAAGAGCGAAAATCGTCAACTCAACCGTAACCGGTTACGGAGAAGGTTTAATCAAGGCTGCTTTGAAAGTGGATATCGGTGAGATTGAGACCATTGCACACTACAAGGCGGCGGAATATTTCTGTCCTGATGTGGATTTTATACTGGATATCGGCGGTCAAGATATGAAGTGTATGAAGGTCAATAACGGCATGATCGACAGCATCATGTTAAATGAAGCATGTTCCTCCGGATGCGGATCTTTCTTGGATACGTTTGCATCTTCTCTGGGGATTGGAATAGAAGAATTTGCAAAAGAAGCGTTGTATGCAAAACGACCGGTAGATTTAGGTTCGAGATGTACGGTTTTTATGAATTCGAGAGTAAAGCAAGCTCAAAAGGAAGGTGCTACAGTTGGAGAGATCTCTGCAGGCTTATCCTACTCGGTTATAAAAAACGCACTTTACAAGGTGATTAAGATCAAGGATCCGAAGGAGCTGGGAAAAAACATTGTGGTTCAAGGCGGTACCTTCTACAATGATGCAGTTTTAAGAAGTTTCGAGCAGTTGTCTGAAAGAGAGGTTATCCGACCGAATATCGCCGGGCTCATGGGAGCGTTCGGGGCAGCGGTGATCGCAGCACAAAGATATGTCCCGGGACATCAATCCAAGTTGCTCTCTTACGAGGAATTGAATCTTTATAAGATGGAGAGCAAGGCTGTACGGTGCGGAGGATGTTCCAATAATTGCTTGTTAACAATAAATCATTTTTCTGACGGAACCCGGTTTGTATCCGGAAACCGCTGTGAAAAAGGTTCCGGTGAATCTAACAAGTTCGAGTATTTGCCCAATTTGTATAAAGAAAAATATGGACGGCTCTTCCGTTACAAACCCTTGGATGAATCAGACGCAAAAAGGGGTGTTGTGGGTATTCCCAGAGTCTTGAATATGTATGAGGATTATCCCTTCTGGTTTACACTGTTTACCGAGTTGGGATTTCGAGTGGAGCTATCCGACCGGTCCTCCAATGCAATATATCAAAAGGGAATAGAGACCATGCCATCGGAATCAGTGTGCTATCCGGCAAAGCTGGTTCACGGCCACATTGAGAATTTGATAGAAAAAGGGATAAAATTCATATTCTATCCTTGTATCACTCATGAGAACCTGAAAACAGAACATGGGGACAATTGCTTTAACTGCCCTATTGTCATCTCTTATCCGGAGGTTATACATAACAATGTGGATTCCATTAAAGAAAATGATTTGTTGTTTATGCATCCTTTTCTTCCCATTAATCATGAAAAAAAGATGATCAATCGTGTTTACGAGGAGTTGCAAGTATTTGATATTGATGAAAGTGAAGTAAAAGCTGCTGTCACCAAAGCGTATCAAGAACTTGCCCTCTACAGAAGTGATATTCAAAAAGCCGGGGAGAAAGCACTTGAATATATCCGGAATAATCACATAAAGGGAATTGTGTTAGCCGGTAGGCCGTACCATGTGGATCCGCAAATCAACCACGGTATTCCTGAAATGATCAACTCATTAGGAATGGCGGTATTGACGGAAGACTCGGTATCTCATTTGGGATATCATGAATACCCTTTAAGAGTGGTGAACCAGTGGGCATATCATGCAAGGCTGTATTTAGCTGCAGACTTTACGGCTAAACAAAAGGATCTTGAGCTTGTTCAATTGAATTCATTTGGTTGTGGTGTAGATGCCGTGACAACGGACCAAGTTCAGGAAATTATGCATGGGTATTCCAAAATGTATACCACATTGAAAATTGATGAGGGGAATAACTTGGGAGCGGCTAGGATAAGGATTCGTTCTTTGAAGGCCACCATGGAAGAACGAGAGAAAAACAATTATGTATATGAAAAGTTACCCGATCCATATGAGAAAACTGTTTTTACAAAACAAATGAAGAAGGAACACACTATTTTGGCACCTCAAATGTCACCCATCCATTTTCAGTTTGTTGAAGAAGCTTTTAAGCTTTCAGGATATCATGTGGTGGTCTTGCCCATCCATAATTCCAATGCGGTGGATGTGGGCTTAAAGTATGTAAATAATGACGCTTGTTACCCATCCATCATCGTTGTAGGACAAATCATCGAAGCATTGCAGTCGGGCTTATATGATGTAAATAATACGTCGGTCATCATCACACAAACCGGAGGAGGTTGCAGAGCAACCAACTATATCGCTTTTTTAAGAAAGGCCATCCGAGATGCCGGCTTTGAGAATATTCCCGTCATTTCATTGAATGCCAACGGTATGGAGACCAACCCCGGCTTTACAATTTCGTTTGATTTGATCAACCGTGCCGTGTATGGCCTTTTATACGGTGATTTACTCATGAGTGTGCTTTATCGGGTACGGCCTTATGAAATGATCAAAGGTTCCGCCAATGAACTGTATAACAAATGGGTAAAAATATGCATTGACTCGTTGAAAGATACTCGCAAAAAGGTGTTCGAGAAAAACATCACCGATATTGTCAGGGAGTTCGATGCATTGGAAATTACCGGAGATGTAAAACCTAAAGTAGGCTTGGTGGGAGAAATTCTCGTAAAATATCATCCGGCGGCGAATAACCATGTTGTCCAAGCAGTGGAGTCGGAGGGGGGAGAAGCGGTTATGCCCGGCATGATGGATTTCTTTTTATATTGTGCTTATAACAAAGACTTTTCCCATCGTTACGGTTCCGCAAGTAAACTGACTCAAATCCTTGCCTCGGCAGTAGTTAAAATTATTGAGCTATACAGGAAGACCTATAAGAGGGCATTGGCTGAGAGCAAGCGTTTTTATCATCAAAAAACCATACAGGAAATAGCGGAAGGTGCTTCAAAGATCATGTCCCTGGGGAACCAGACCGGAGAAGGATGGCTTTTGACAGGGGAGATGGTGGAGCTGATTGAAAGCGGAGTTAAAAATATTATTTGCATGCAACCGTTTGCCTGTCTTCCTAACCATGTTGTGGGAAAGGGTATGATTAAGGAATTAAAACGAGTTTACCCCGGAGCTAATATTGTCGCAGTGGACTATGACCCTGGAGCCAGCGAAGTTAATCAGTTGAATCGCATCAAGCTGATGATTTCCACAGCGTTTGAGAACATCAAAGGTAAATTGGAAAAGGACAACCCTAAAACCAAGGCTGATGCAAGAACCGGATAATACGATTATATTCGTGCAATACATTGCAATTTTCGTGCAGATAACATGTAGCATAAGTACCAGTTAGAAAGGAATTGATTTTATGGCTGGCAATACAACAAATATCAGCATTCGTATGGATACGGAACTCAAGGCACAGGCAGAAGCGCTTTTTGCAGAGCTTGGTATGAATATTTCAACGGCATTTAACATTTTTGTCCGTTAATCTCTCCGTGAGGGCGGACTCCCTTTCGACGTAACGCTAAATCAGCCAAACAAGGAGACCTTTGCGGCGATGCTGAAAGGATTGCGAAAGACCCTACTGTAAAAGGATACACTGACTTAAATGAGCTTTTCGCAGATCTTAAAGAATGATCAAATATACTGTTAAAACTACTACAAAGTTTAGGAAGGACTGCAAGCTCGCAATCAAGCGTGGTCTAAAGATTGAACTGTTAGATCAGGTTGCAGAGAGCTTTGCCAGTGGCGTTTCCTTACCCGAAAAAAAACAAGACCATGCCTCAGGTGGAAATTGGAGCGGGCATCGAGAATACCACATCCAACCGGATTGGTTGCTTGTCTACCGTTTTGAGGATGATGTTCTTGTTTTGACCTTGACTCGTACCGGCACTCATAGCGATTTGTTTAGAAAATAAACAATGCTGTATGGAAACTGTAAGGTGTAGATAACAAAGCGTAAAGATTATTTGCACTTTAAATTCTATCTAAAAATGGTAACCATCGATCACGCTGTATCGCGACAAATTCTGTTCCGTAACTAAAACTTAAAAACTCAGTTTTAGTTAACCAACGATATGAGATCGTTTCGCCTTTCTGCAAAATGATTGAATCTTTTGGGCAGTCGGTGATGCACAAAAACCCATAATAAAAAGTGTTTCTCATATTGCTTTGTGCGAATATAAATGTTAAATCATCAGAATGAATTCCGGTTTCTTCTTTTAGTTCTCTAACTGCACCTTGATATGGAGTTTCTCCTTTTAATATGCTACCACTCGCCCCTGCTTCAAACACTCCGGGGTATCCGGTCTTATTCCAATCACGTTGCATCAAAAGAAATGAGCCATCAGTGTGTTTAACAAGCACTTCACTTACTGTATGATAAAAGCCGCTTGGGATCGGACGATCTCTATACAAATCAAAGCCTGCTTTATTACCATCACTTTTATATGCATCCCATATTTCCATACTTTCTGCCTCCTATTTTATCAACTCAACCATAAAATAATGACAAATAACATTTAATAATTTATCTTTGAATGGTTTTTCTCCATTATTAATTTTGTCATACACACAATACAAAATTTTTGTAAGTAGACTACCTGTCTTTGCAATATCTGAGCAAAGCTCAGCGATAATCAAGTGCCGGATGGCGTGTCCCTCTAGTTGTAACTAGGGGTGTTGCATAGGTTCATGAAAAAGGGAAACAATGGAACACTCCTGGATTATTCTACCTTATCAGATTTAAATTGTTTCTCTCCATTTCTGATCTTTTCATTAACAAGAGCAAGGATTTTATCGAAAATCGCTATTGATTTTGCTATATTGGAACAATACTCTCCGATTACCTTATCGCATTCTTTGAGCGCCGCGTTATATTGCTCTTCATAAAGTTCTCCCGACTCAAATGCTTCGTCTAGTTCGTCGCGGTCGTAAATACTTACATCTCCTTGCGGGGTAAAATCTACGTCGAGATATTTGTCGATAAAAACCGCGACGCCGTCGGGATTGTACTCGATGTTTTCGATGATATCAATATAGCATATTGACATTGTATCGTCGGGCAGATACTTTACGGTAAGCGTGTGTTCCCTACCGTCGGGAATAAGCTGCATCCATATCATTCCTTTTCCGCAAATCGCAACTTTTCCGGCTATGGGTCTGTCCCAATATTGATATTTTCCGCTATCGACATTTACGTTACCGTTCAATAACTTCAAAAGGCATACCAATCTGTGAAACTCGTCGGTATCGATGCGCATCTGATAATATGGGAAATTGCCAAAATTCCATATATCGCGGTCAAAACGTTTTCTTTTCATCAATACATCCTCCCGGCAGAATTACTTTTTCAATTATAATTAATCAAATAGCCATAAAGGCCTAAATTATTTACATCACTTTTATTCCATTGAAAAAACTCATAATCATATTTTTCTAGAAGATTTTTTAGAATTTCCTTTTCGTCAATGGTAACTTGCCTTAAATCAACTAATCTTTATGATCTCCTTTAAAAATAATTTAGATGACTTGTTGTTCATCAAATTAGATTTATCAATATAATAATGACAGAAGATTAAGAACAACTCAAGAGAAATATAAAAAGAACCCATAAATCAATTTATGAGTTCTTTATTTGGCAGGGGAGACAGGAATCGAACCTGCAGCCGTCGGTTTTGGAGACCGCTACTCTGCCAGTTGAGCTACTCCCCTTCGTTGGTGCCGTTTCTGATTATACAACAGGAATGAAGTGTATGTCAAGAAGTTTATGATAAGTTTGGACAAATTTTATGGAGGTAATTTTATGGCGATAAATAATCGACAATCCAATTGTACAGCTCTTCATTTTGCCCGGCTTTCAAATTTTGTATAATAGATTCAACGGCATCTTCTTGTGCCATTATCTTATTCAATTCTTTATATACAGGAATAACCCTGCCGGATAAATGTTTTTTTATCTCATCCGGCATGTTACCATATGTACCCCATACTTTCTCTACCGAAAGACCCAGGATTGCATCCTGATCTCTCGCATTGAGTATGCAATAACGCCATGCATCGGAATTGGCCTCATATGAAAATGCTGTACTGGCAATGGAGTCGAAGTTCAACAGGTAGTCACCCCAGTACAAAAAGCCATATGAATCCGGTAATTCTTTCAATAGGATTTTGTTATCCTCTGTTTTTGTGTAATCTTTATCTTCTACACCAAACAGTAATGTGTCGGCATACATACTATTATCGGAATTTAGTAATGACAAAAGCATTAATGCCCTTTCCGTTTCTTGTGATGTTACGGGAATTGCTACGGCGCTAGTTGATTGGTTATAATAAAAAGAATTGTTTTCACCACCGACTAAAAAGAGAGAATATGCATCCGAAAACCTTGCATATTCTTCTTGTATCCCTATGTGCCCTTTGTACTTAAAAGCTATGTAGTCGTTGACATATATATAATCTTTTTGTTGTAATGGATAGCTACTCTCAATGATCCCCATGTCAAAATATTTTTTGTATTGACCCAATACAGTCTCCAGTATGTTATCAGTATCCTCTAAATAAACGAACTTTTTATCCAAACGGTCATATAGAATGTTAGAAGATGAGATGCTTAACATCAAATGCTCATTTAAGTTCATGTTAAGAAGTTGTGAAAGAGTGACATTAACATTCAGATCTACGCCTGCGCGTATATTCTCATCAATTAAGCGGATGAAATCCGTGTATCCGTTTATTTCCTTCTTGTCATAATTCTGCAGAACTTCATTTCTGCATAATGCACCGTATGCTATCATCACTTTTGTTATTTTCGGTATGGCGTAGATCCTGCCCTCCGGGCTTTTGGCATTCTTAATCAGATCGGTATATATGACTCCTTTTGAAAAGAACTTGCCCACATCTTCGGTGATGTCTTTAATGAATCCTTTATCTACCCAGGGCTTATACAGGAATTCTACATCGCATGCATATTCTTTGTTTATTTGGCTAGGTTGCAAAATGACAATATCATAGGGGATGCCTGAATGAATGGCTTTTTCAAAATGCTCCGTATAATCACTGATATTAATGTGATCTATGGTTACTGTGCAATTAAGAAAATCCAGAGCTTGTGCGGATAACTCCATAGAACATTGATTAAGCTTGTAAACGGAAGGATATTGGTTGATGCTGTAGTAGGGTAATAGAATTTTTACATCCGTCAAGTCCAATTGTTCTTTTACCGGCGGTACATACTCGTGTGTAAACATTTCTACGCTTTGCTCCGGATTGCCGTTGTTCGACTGACAAGAGGATGAATACAAGAGCATGAATGCGGCCATAAAAAATAAAAAGATTTTCTGTATAATTTTTTTCATAAGATAACACCTCAAAATTAGATAAGCAACATAATCAGAATATCGTAAATGGATGCATCTGTCAAATAATTGTAACAAGATACAGTTGTGAAGAATCAAATTAAATAAAATCGACACTATTTCCGTTAATATGTA
>CALCRE010000288.1 GCA_937894465.1 uncultured Clostridia bacterium | reverse complement strand
ACATATTAACGGAAATAGTGTCGATTTTATTTAATTTGATTCTTCACAACTGAATTGATATTGAATTTATCTGCCATTGTGCCATAATTATGTATAAAAGAAATTATTGATATTTTTAAGAAAACCAATGAAACGAGGAAGGTAGAGAAGGTTATGGCTCCTGCTATTGAACTGTTTGGTATGAAAATCTATGTGTTCCCACTTATCCTTCTATTCGCTATCTTTGTTTGCCTTCTTGTGTACATTGTCAATGAGAAATATGATATCAGATACATAAGCACTTTCATACTATGGCTTAATACAGGTAAATACCAAGAAGAAAACCCTATTAAGGTCGAAGGTTACTCGGCGCATGATATTGTTGAACTGGCTAATTTCTTAGATGGAGCAGGTGTATTCAATTTCCTTATAACGCTCAGAGAGCGACCGGAAAAAGCAAAAGGTTACATTAAAGATGGATTCAAGATAAAATGATCAAAGGTAGGGAGTAGTGTGCCGTATGGTATTATTGATGGCAGCGTATGCACCAAAGATGTGGAATGCAGTATGCTCCTTTTGTCGCTGCAACAGCAGAGCACCTATTCTCCTCTATGTAAAAGAGCTCTCGCCATAGCAGGCTATGACGAGAGCCGTATGAAAAAGGTTTTCTGTTTTGTTTACGGTGTTTTCCCAAAGTCTTTATAGGTTGGGATTTTCGGATCATTCCAAATCTTCACCCATTTTTCTAGGCCTGCAGCATAGATTTGTTCTATGTATTGCTCCCATTCGGTGTTCATGTTTGCAATTTGACCGTCAAAAACTTTCTTGGCAAAATCACTGTGTACTGTATTGATTTGGGCATTAGTTTCATCCCTTAATGCTTTGAATTCCTTAAAAAGTTCAGGTGTCATGGTGAATTCCGAATAATACTTATCCGGACGGATCCACAAGTCATCGTTGTAATATCCGCCTTGGAAATAATCATTGTAATAATCAATCATGTGGTTGGTAAAGGCATCGTAGCTGAAATACACCTTGTTGTCACTGACGAAGTTGATGTTACCGAATTGCCCGAATATGTTGGTTCCTTTTCCCGCGTATCTGACCGGAATCGTCGCGGGATCGGTTAAGATCACAGAGCTTTGTAACGGTTCCCCCGCCCATTTGTAGTGAACTCCTTCTATTCCGAGTTTGTACTTTAGCCAGTCCTCACCAAAATAAGCATATTCCAATAATTGCATCAAACGTACCAACTTTTGATCCGATACATTAATGCCGACCGGATAGGTATAACTTGCATTCCAATTAAATGTCCAGTAAGGTCTGAATTTGCCTTCTCCCGGTACCGGTGTTATAACGAATGTAGCTTCCGGTTCTGTTTGTAAAATGGATAAAGGAGGACGGTTGATGCTTTGTTCGTTATACCCTAATATGGATGACCCGGATAATGCATTCATGAATCCGGTTTTTCCTGTTTTCCATATGGCAAACAGTTCATTCACATAGGATTCTTGACCCGGAACACGTTTCATATATCCTTGATCAAGCATATCCATTGTGAATTCCAAAGACTCCTTGTATGGTGTGTAAGCATAATAGGGAACATAGTCTCCTGTTACCGAATCCTCATAAAAATGATTTGCGTCTTTATCAAATCCGAACATTCCGTAGGAATTATAAACATCATACCATGTGTTGGAAAAAGCTGATCCGTATGTATCGTCTATGCCGTTTCCGTCCGGGTCATCTTCGGTAAAAGCTCTAAATAGCTCTTGCACATCCTCTACGGTAAATTGGGTGTTAGAGAAATAGACAGTCTCGCTGAATTCCGGATTTGCCGTTGACACCATGGGTACCAAGTTCTCCATTTCGTATCCTAAGTTCTCTAAAAAGTCCAATCGCCACATGGGTACGTGACCTGTATGAGTAGCCATACAAGTGAACGAGGTGAATCCGTAATACTCACCTTCTTGATCCGCCACCTTGTTAAATTGTAATCCCACAGGATCATCCATGAGTTTTTTGTAGTAACTCGGATAATGTTCCTTCATCATATTCAAGTTGATGGTTCGACCCAAGCCCTGCTCATACAAATACAAACCGCTTGTATAGTAGAATCCGTAATCCGGAACGTCTCCTGCCGCCAACATCATTTGGACTTGTTCCATATTCTTTGAGTCCACCATGATGTTCCACATTTGTAGGTCCACATTGAACTTTTCTTCGAGCTCCACCTCGTCCCAACGTCCTTCTTCATACAAATGAGAAGAATAGGTGCCGACCAACCAACTGATCTCCATCTTTTCGGCAAAAGGATTTTCTTGGATTTTAGCCGTTGTTTCCTCCTGCTTGGCTTGGGTGGTTGTAGTTTCCGCTTTCGTTGTAGTAACCTGATTTGCAGTTGTTGTTTGTGCAAAGGTTGTTGTGGTTGAACCTTCCGGTTCACCTTCGGTTTTTGCACATGCCACCATACTCATTACAAGAACTGTTGTCAACAATAAAACCAATAATTTTTTCAACATTTTTTTACCTCCTTCAATTCATTCATTTATGCATATCCGTTTAAAATGATCTATTCAAGAAACAACTTCACATCCATATCGGTTATCCGTAATTCACTCAATCCATTGTCTATACTTACTTGGACTTGATTGTCTCCTAATGTCCACCATTGTGCCGGCACATCGATTTCATGCATTCCTTTTTTCCACCAATCCTTATTAAAATAAATCTGCTCAGAGAGTATGTTTTTTGTGGTTTCCACCGGTACATCCTGCCCTTGTATCTTCTCTGATGTCAAACACATAGGTTTGTTCCCATTTACTTGTATGGTGAGTTTTTCATCGTTGCTTAAATCTCTGCAGAACAATACCAAAACCATGCGTATTTTACGGTTGGTTTTAAGTAGCGCAGGAATGTCATCTGCTATTCTCACCAGGGCTTCCCCTGTGTTTTGATTTGTTGAAAGCACAAGAGGCAATTGCCCTGTACGGTTGAATACATAGTCCTTATCCTTGTACTTCAGCACATCCGGGCTCCCGGCATCATTGTATACCGGTTTCCATGCATCGGTTTTCTTTTTCCAATTATCTGTTTTTACTCCGCAGTCTCCGGAACCGGTTGCCACTTGAATTCCGTCAACACCGGCTCTCAACAATAAAAATGCCTTGGCATAGAACATTTCATCGGTCATATCCCGGTCGTAACGTATCACACCGGTTTTATCATCTTCCGGTCGAGGATCGGAATTGATGTATCCCATATAGGGGCGGATACAACCGTACACTTTGCAATCCGTTCCTTTTGCTGCCTGAACGAATTCTTCCACCGGTACATCAAACCGATCTTTTAGTCTTACAACCGTCGGGACAATAACATCAATCAAGCCCATATGGATCCATGCCCTCCAATCCAGCCCGATCGCTTTGTAACTCTCCGGCACACGGACAATCAAATCTATTTTTCTGTTTTCCTTCTTTCCGATCTCATTGGTCATTTCCCTGACTTGAGCAACAAAGTCGGTCATGATGTGATAGTCATCCATCGGATTTTTCAAAAAGGGAGGATACACTGCAAAGTCCATGGATATTCCGTCAACACCTTTTAATGCCGCTTCTTTTAAGATGGCCAGCTTAAAATCCCTGACGGCTTTGATGGAAAAGTCCAGATTAACGCTTTTGGGTATTCTGTATTCCGGGTGCTTTTTGTTAAATTCACCGACAAGTCCTACCCACAGCCAGTTGTTCTCATCTGCCGGGGGATACTCGTGATTCATCTCCAAGCGAGCCCATATCAGAAGACCTAACTCATGACACCTGTTTACCGCAACTTCCAAAGGATCATGACCCTTTTGGATCATTTCCTTGACGCTTCGATGTACTTGTCGATCACCTTCCCGCAGCATATCCAGCTGTTTTTGAGATAAGCGGCTGCCAAAGGTCTCCCCGGTCTTGGTATCAAATGTGAATACACTGCCGGGGCCTAAGCCCCATTCTTTAATTTTCACATTGGTATCTGCCAAGTAGTCGATACACCGTTGTTCAAGCCGTTCTTTTGTCAAATACTCTACAAAAAAATGACTGAATCCGTCATCCCGTAAAACAACAGGGACATCTTGCAAGGAATGTTTTATCCAAGATTCGGGAATGCTATTTGCCGAGTTCATAACCAATTCTCCTTTCTCCCGGGATTCATATCGTACAAGAAAAATGTTGAAGTCTTTTTTAGTCAGAGGAATAAAAGGGACGAGAGTTCTACATATCTTGTGTGAACCTCCTTGATAGCCTCCTGAGCCGTTTCGTAAGAAATCCAGTCATAATGATATTTACCTTTGTCCATAAGGGAATAATTACTAAAGCACTGACACTCCCTTGGATTCAAGCAAAAGTGAAGGTTTCTGTGACATCGGTAATCATAATTGCCATACTCTACGCAAAAGGATTTTACATAATCGCCTTGGTTTAGAATGAGTGTCGGGTTCTGTATAAGAGTATGGATGGATGTGAACCGTCCTTCACCATCTAAATAAAACAAACCGAACCGTGGATCCACATAACCCCACCGGTCTTCGAAAAACAGTTCTGAAGTAAAATGCCCGGAGAAAACATGGAATACAGTACGGCCGGGAATCCCTTTGATTTCACATAGGGCTACCATCAACCTGGAAACGCATTCACAAAGCCATTCGCCTTTTTTGATGAGTTCTTCTTCGGTTCCCCCGTAAAACAACACTTTTCCATTGTATTTTTTGTATAAGTCTCTTATGTAACACATGATAGCCAGAACGATATCCCGTTGAGTTTTACTGTTTGATGTTATTTCGTGAACGAGATTTTCCAAGTTGATTCGTGTTTTTGGTATATACTTCACCGGCGTGGGTTGAGCATACAAGAATTCTCTTGTATCATTACACAGGAGTATTTGATCGGATAAACGTTCATAATCCACATTTGGACCATAGTTTAAGTATAGTTGCCTGCATGCGGCTTGATAGCTTTCTTTTTCATACTTGCCGGTCAATTGTCCAACAATATTCATTCCGGTGAATTCATCCATATAGACCACCTACCTGTAACAAATGACTTTTGATTAGAGCCTGTTTGTCTAATACCATCTTATTCTATGATAATGATAAAAACAATTCACCGGAAGGAATCAAAAAAGTGAATCATTTCCGAATTCTATATTTATTGTGACTTACCTGTTATATAATGAGGGAAAGACAATTTTTTTGTGCATTATTAGGTATTTTTATTTGGAGGTGGTCACAAATGAAACCCCAACCCCTAAAGAATGTTCAATCCTTTCGAGTACATGTAGGTTCGGTGTCCTTTACTGTAACTGTTAATAACAAACTTTATGCAACGGAAAAAGAATTCTATTTTCTTCCTCATAACCACTCTGTGTATGAAATACAGTACATTTCTGAAGGTGCGTGCCGGATCAACACTCAAAGAAACAGTTATACAGCACAAAAAGGTGATATCTGTATTGCTCATCCCTATGAATACCATACCTTTATAAAATCAAATGATGATTCACATATGACCGTATGCAGTATGTACTTAAGTTTTGACAAGGAGCAAAGTGAAATACAGGATTCCCCCTTTTCCGCCCGAACGATATCGGCTTTGTTGGCTTCCAATTACCATATTCATGACTCCTCCGGAAAGGTGGGAGAGTTATTCTTGATGATGCAAAATGAATTTAACGAAGGAAAACCCGGATGTACGGATGCCGTCAGAGGTTTGGTCACTACACTGATGACAAAGATTTTTCAATTACTGTTACCGGAAAACAGTTCCATGTCAAAGACAATGGATTATATGAATGAATCTGCCCGAATGATTACAATAGAGCGTTTTTTCTTGTTTAACTACCATCGAGATGTAACGATTTATGATTTAGCCGGTGAATTGTATGTATGCTCCCGCCGTGTCAATCAGATCCTAAAGGAAATGTATGATTGTTCCTTTACAAAAAAGTTGATGATCACCCGCCTTGAAGTGGCCAAGTTCCTACTTGAGCATTCTGATTATACTGTATCGGACATTTGCACCATGTGCGGCTTCAATGCTAAGAATCATTTTCATTCTACCTTCCGTAAAGAAATCGGCAGGACACCTCAGGAATATCGCATAGAATGTTTCAATAACTAGTATACATGCATACGTGAATGAATGTATAAATGCATAAATGCCGTATTTTTTATTAATAAAGGTTGAAATAACAGTAATTGTAGAGTAAAATAAATTTGTTGTTAATTTAATGAAGAATAACTAAGCTTTGCTTTTAATCCGGTTTGCTATAGATAAAGCTATGGGGGAATAGTCGAAGGTGAGAAATGGGGTTTATGGGGATTCCGCTTTAGAAACTACATTAAATAATGTACCTGTTAGCGTTGTTATCCTTGATGAAAATAAATGTGTTCGATATGTCAATGAACCGGCTTTGTCGAACTTACATAAAAAACCTAGTGAAGTCTTACAACAGCATCTAAGGGTCGATTTACGATGTCGTTACGACAAAGATAAAGCTTGTGGTCGCAGTGTGGTGTTTGGCAGCCGCAAGTTTAAAAAAACTATATCCGATGCAATGTATACCGGACAAGCTACTGATTATAAAATAAAACATAAATGCTTCGCTTCTGATCGTATGGGAAATGAATGTCAGTTCCATGTCAATGTGGCCCCAATGATCTTAATTGAAAAATTTAATGTTATCATCACCCTTTAGGATATGACAGAAAAGATGAAAGATGAATGTGGTTACGACCCGGTTAGTATAATGACGAATCGTTTTTTAGATCAAGTCCCTGTTATGATTTACAAGATCAATACCAGTATGATTTGTAATTATGTCAACAGTAAGTGGATGGAATTTACAGGGCTATCCGTTCAAGAATCCTTAGGCTACGGTTTGTTAAAAGCCGTTCACTCGGATGATCTTGATCAGTGTAGGAAGGTATTATTCGAAGGGCGTCATCCTAAGAAACCTTATCATTTTAAAGCCCGTATGCTCCGAAACGATGGTGTATACAGGATATGTCATTTTGAGGGAAAACCCTATACCGGTGATGATAATGAATATGCCGGTTTCGTCGGAACCATTACGGATTTATCTGACATGAGGGCACCGGAGGAAACTTTAAACCGGTATCAGTTGTTAGCAGAAATTACAGATAACATTATACTGTTTATTGATCTGGATGGACATATCGTTGATGCAAATAATGCAGCAATCAAGGCTTACGGTTATACCTACGAAGAGCTTTGTTCCTTGGACATTTTTGATATTAGAGCTGATCAAGAAGATATTAAAGAGCAAATGGAAACAGCAAATCAAGAAGGTGTTTTCTTTGAAGCCATGCACCGTCGAAAGGACGGCAGCATTATGAATGTGGAGGTTAGCTCGCGTGTTGTTTTCCAAGGTCATAAAAGGCTGCTTGGGAGTATCATCAGGGACATCACCGAACGGAAAAAGACAGAAGAAACATTGAGAGAGAAAGATGAGCTCTTTCGAACCATTTATGAGCAATCACCCGTGGGCGTAGCGTTTACTACATCATACGGGGAAATTATAAACGGAAATCCCAGATATGAACAAATACTCGGTCGCACTATTGATGAATTGAGTCTATTAGGCTGGAAGCATATCACACACCCGGATGATTTGTATAAAGACAAAGAAAAGCTTGAAAGGTATATAGCCGGGGAAGAGAAGTTTTTCTATACACAAAAAAGGTATATTAAACCGGACGGTTCTGTTGTATGGTGCAGCTTAACTCTTGCTCCTTTATCCAACCATATCAACCTGACAATGATCAATGATATTACGGAACTCATACAAACCTATGAAAAACTACAGGAAAGCGAGAAGCTGAAGGAAGTTATGTTGTCCAACATGCCCGGTATGTTATACCGGTGCAAATATGACCGGCAATGGACTATGGAATATATTTCCGATGGTTGTTATGCATTGACGGGCTATATGCCTGAAAGCTTATTACATAACAAAGAATTATCCTTTAATGATCTGATTGACGAGGAGTACAGGGAATACTTATGGGATCAATGGACTCAACAATTGAAAGTAAAAGGTCCTGTTAAAGTGGAGTATTCCATGACTACAGCCACAGGGGAGACGAAGTGGGTATTCGAACAAGGGCGAGGAATATATGGTGAAGACGGCATGGTTGTCGGCCTTGAAGGGCTTGTTGTTGATATGACGGATCAAAAAAGGAAAGAGGATGAAATCAAGTTTCTTCATTACCATGATGTGTTGACCGGTTTATATAATCGCAAGTATTTCAAGTCGAAAATAGATGAACTCGATCGTGTAAATGTGTTGCCGGTTTCTATTATTGTTGGTGACATCAATGGATTAAAATCAATCAATAACACTTTTGGTTATGCAAAAGGGGATCATCTTCTTGTTACGATCGGAAAGATTTTGGAAACGTTGGTTCTCGATCAAGGGTTGGTGGCAAGAACCAGCGGAGGTGACTTTAGTATCGTTTTACCGGGTATGAGTAATGATAAAGTAATTGAGCTCATGAATCGACTTGAGTCGGCTTGTAACAGATACTTGAGCAAATCAAAAAATACTGCGAACCAAGCTAGTATTTCATTCGGTTGTGCAACCAAGGAATGCAAAGCGGATTCATTAGCCGGCATTGTAAAGAAAGCCGAAGACAGTATGGTGCTTAAGAAGCTTTTACAATCGAAAAGTATACACAACTCTGTGATATCCTCCTTGAAAACATCCTTGTGGGAAAAAAATCAAGACACTGAGGAACATGCCAATCGATTAGTCAAATTATCCAAAGCAATCGGAGAAAAGATGATGTTAACCGGTGAACAAATGAGTAAGCTTGAGCTTTTATCCACGTTGCATGATATAGGGAAAATCGGTGTCAGCGACGGTATCATTAACAAACCCGGCAAGTTGTCACAAGAAGAACGTATACTAATGAATAAGCATCCAGAAATCGGTTACAGGATTGCAATGACTTCGAATGAACTTTCGCCTATTGCCGAATATATCTTAAGTCATCATGAGCGATACGATGGAAAAGGATATCCGCAAGGTATGAAAGGTGAACAAATACCGTTGCTATCAAGGATCATTGCAGTGGTTGATGCATTTGATGCTATGACTTCGGACAGACCGTATCGTAAAGCCATGACCCAAGAAGCTGCTATAGATGAAATAGGACGAAATGCCGGAACGCAGTTTGACCCTGTTGTTGCAAAGTTATTTATGGAGCTTATATCTGAAATGGGATTTGATGTACTGTAATCCAATACATTGACAACGATCTGAAGGAGCCGGCCAAACAGGATAGCTTCCTTTTTTTGTTTTAACCCGCTTACTACCGATTGAACCGGTTGAGGAATCTTTAAATGTAAGGAGTCACTTGAATAAAAAAGAAAAAGTGGAAAGTTCATTGACAATAAGAGGAAAAAAGATTAAAATAAAATTGAAAATTAACATTTCTCATAATTAGATACACAAGTTATTAAGATAGGATTTTCTTTCGAATTTAGATAAATACAGTTATATATGCCAAAGGATACTACGTTTTTCAACAGGCATAAATCATGGAAAAGCAATATGACAGGTTTTTCACACATCCAAAGGCTAAAGAATGGGCAAAGCAATTAGGGTTTTGGAGCAAAAGAGGGCATGGATAACAAGCCCCTGGATACGCCGGTCGTCGACCAATGGTTCACGCGCAACCAAAGGCCGGAGAAATATTGTGACAATTCTTTTTAGCATCAAACAAGTTTTATGGGATACCCTTGCAGAAGCTTTTTTTAAAAAAAGGCTTGTCAGCATGTGGTTTTTCTTTAGCTTGTTAAGATATGGCAATAGCCAAAATGCAAGGAGGAAATATCCATGAAGAAAAAACTTATTTATCTCATCAGTCTTCTGATGGTGTTTGCAGTGATGTTCACTGCATGCGGTAAAGGAGGAAATGGGGCAGAGTCCACTGACCGTGTGGTGCTTTATACTGCAGCCAGTACGAATCAATGCGACTTGATTCAGGAGTTATGGCCAACCATTCATCCTGACATAGAGATTGAGATCGTTATGGCCGGTTCGGGTGAGCTCCAAAACAGAATTATCGCAGAAGCGGAAAACCCTCAGGGGGATGTCATGATGGGCGGTTCCTATGCCGTTTATACCGCACTCGAAAATTACTTAACTCCCTATTCTACAAACAATATCAAAAAGTTTGTTCCAAAATTCAAACCCACAAGCGACAAGTATACACCCATTCAGATTAATGTTAATACCATTATCGTTAACAATAAGCTGCTGGCAAAAACAGGTGCCACGGTTGACGGTTGGGAATCCCTTACCAATCCGGCTTTGAAAGGGAATATAACTTTCGCAGATCCCTCGTCATCTTCCTCCGGGCGGGAACAGGTTGTAAACATGTTAGCTACTATGAACAAGACAGGAAAAATGGAGGACGGCTGGAGCTTCATAACAGAGTTCATAAAGAATCTTGACGGTAAGATTTCCTCAAGTTCTTCGGCCATTACAACAGGCGTTGTTAACGGGGAGTATGCAGTTGGAATCACCAATGAAGAAAATGTTATCGATAATATTGTAAACGGAGCTGATGTAAGTGCGGTTTACGCAAAAGAAGGCATTACTCTCAGAAATTCTTATTGCGGCATTATTAAAGGATGCAAAAATGAGAAAAATGCCCGTTTGCTCGTGGATTTCTTTACATCGAAGGAATACCAACAGGCTTGTGCCGACAGGCTTTATCAACGTTCCGTCCGTTCTGATGTTACTTTTGCAGTTGAAGGAGTTGCGGCTACCGAGGATTTGAGTGCTGTCGAATAGCCAAGTGCATGGGTGGAAGAAAATACCGACTTACTGAAAGAAAAATTCCAAGATCTTTGGACCAGTGTAAAATAGTTTTTCACAAGAAATATTACGGATTGCTAAAGAAATACTTGTTGTCCGCCGTTTCTTATTTAGAAGCGGCGGACAAATGGAGGAAAAATATGGCTGTTGCTATTCATATTAATCATGTTAAGAAACAATATGACGATAATGTTGTAATACACGATCTATCAACAGATATTAAGCCCGGAGAATTGTTTACGCTTTTAGGACCGAGCGGTTGCGGAAAGACTACACTGCTACGGATGATTGCCGGGTTTATTTCAATTGAGGCAGGGACAATTTTGTTTGATGAAAAAGTGATCAATGATGTTCCCGTACATAAGAGGAATATTGGAATGGTTTTTCAAAGTTATGCAATATTCCCCAATATGACTGTGTACAGAAACGTGGAATACGGATTAAAGAACAAAAAGTTATCTAAAGAAGAAATTAAAAAACGAATGGAGGAAATACTCCGCATCGTTCAACTTACTGAGTACAAAGACCGCTATCCTAATCAGCTATCCGGTGGCCAGCAACAACGTGTTGCTTTAGCTCGTGCTTTTGTTGTTCAACCTCAGGTTTTGTTAATGGATGAACCCTTGTCGAATCTAGATGCAAAGCTCCGACTTGAAATGCGTGCAGTGATTAGCGGAATTCAAAAAAAGTTGGGAATTACAACGGTTTATGTTACCCATGATCAGGAGGAAGCTCTGGCAATGTCTGACCGGATCGCTGTCATGAATAACGGTGATATTTACCAATGTGATGTACCGGAGCGCATATACTCTCGCCCTTACAATACTTTTGTTGCAAACTTCATTGGAAGTTCCAGCATGATTGACGGTGTTGTAACATCTTCTAATGATGTCACCGGGATCAGATTGGCGACCGGCATGGAAATTGTAATGCAGAATGTTGTTCCCTTGGAGATCGGCAGGAAAGTTATTGTCAGCATTCGCCCTGAAGAGTTTGTCATCGTGCCTGAAGGTAAAGGGAAGAAAGGCGTGGTAAAGTTAAAACAATTTTTAGGTAGAAACATAAAGTATGAAATACAATTTGAAGATGGAACCGAAATAGAGGTCTGCAGTGATACGAATTCTACAGAACGCATTTATGAATCAGGCGAGGATATCTACATTACGGTCAACACAAAGCGCATCAATGTTTTTGACAGTGAAAGCAAGAGGACTTTGATAGAAGGAGTGCAGAGTAATGTTTAAGAGAAAAGGCAGAGGCTTTTTGCAAGGCTACCGTATTGATTTTTGGGATGTAATAACGCTGATTTCCATGATATTTTTTGGCTTGTTTCTGATCTATCCTGTGAGCCGCCTCGTTGTCAATGCTTTTCAAACCAAAGGCGCCATAGGAGAGATCTCGATTGGCAACTTTATAAAATTCTTTTCGAAACCCTATTATCGAAATGCCGTGTTAAATAGCGTTAAAGTTACCTTTTTCGCAACCATGTTGACAATTTTTATCGGTGTGACCCTTGCTTACATAACCACTAACTTTAAAATAAAGGCAGTTAAGGTCATCAATGTATTAATTATTATTTCCATGTTTTCACCGCCTTTCATCGGTGCTTACTCGTGGATTCTTATGCTCGGTCGCGCAGGCGTTATAACGGTGTTTTTTCAGAATGTTTTCGGAATAACGCTTCCCACCATATATGGATTTAACGGAATCTTATTGGTTTTTACGCTTAACCTTTTCCCGTACATATATATGTATACCAAAGGAGCTCTTAAGAAAGTTGACAAATCCCTCGGCGAAGCCGCGGAAAGTCTAGGAGATCACGGCATCAAAAAAGTTATTAAAGTCAGTCTTCCTCTGATTACCCCTACCATTCTCGCCGGTGCCGCCATCGTTTTTTTACGTGCTTTTGCAGATTACGGTACACCGCGCCTGATTGGAGAAGGCTACATAGTCATGCCCGTTCTTGTTTATAACGAATGGTTGTCAGAAACGGGATCGAATGCATTCTTTGCTTCGGCTGTCGCCTTTATCATGATGATAATTGCTGTTGTAGTATTTTTATTGCAGATGCATTTTAGTCGCAAAAATTATAATATGAGTATGCTGAATCCTCCTGAACCAAAGAAATTAAAAGGCATTGGAAATATCCTTGCTCATGTATTCGTTTACTTTGTAACCACATTATCCATACTGCCTACAATTTATATTACTATCATTTCTTTTAAGAATTACAAAGGTTCTATCATGATTGACGGATATTCATTAACAAACTATGTGCTTGTATGGGCTAAAGCAAAAAGTTCTATAGTGAATACCTTTAAGTTTGGCATCACTGCAATTATCGTGATTGTTCTACTAGGTACCATGTTTGCTTATGTTACTGTAAGAAAAAGAAATCCTTTCTCTCGTTCTTTAGATGCTTGTGTCCAATTACCCTATGTTATCCCAGGAACAATTTATGGCTTGATGCTTTTAATATCCTATAATTCCGGACTGATCGTATTGACGGGAACTGCTACCATCATTATCATCGCCTATATTATCCGACGAATGCCATATACAGTTCGATCAAGTGCTTCTATTCTCAGGCAGATTAACCCGAATATCGAGGAAGCCTCCTTATCACTAGGATACTCATCGTTGCCAACATTTTTTAAAGTTACAATGCCGGTCATGATACCGGGTATTGTATCCGGTGCGATCCTAAGTTGGATTACTGTAATACAGGAATTGTCTTCCACACTTATGTTATATACCGGCAAGACATCTACAATGTCCACTGCAATATTCCAAGAGGTCAACCGATCGTCTTACGGTACGGCATCGGCGTTAGCCACTATACTTAAGATTGTTATGATTTCATCGTTACTGTTGTTCTTTAAATTGACAGGTAATGCCGATGTTGATATGTAAAAATATAAGCGAAAGGATTTGTAATGAATATTAAAGTCTTGTTTTTTGATTTTGACCATACGACATTGCAAAAAGATCAGGTTTTCATCTCGCCTAGAAATATGTTTGCCTTACGTGAAGCGATGAAAAAAGGGATTTTGTGTATACCATGCACCGGAAGAAGCGCAGATATGTTTCCGCCCCAAATACAGGATGAAAGAGGTTTTCGTTATTGGGTTTCCGCTAGCGGGTGCCGCATTATCGATAAAGGTACAGATCAAGTCATTTACAAGGGCGGATGCTTTACGCCGGAACAAGCTGCTCAGATTTGCCGTATGTATGAAGGGCAGATGATCTATAGTGAGATAGCAGCAGAAGGCAAGCTCTATTTTGAACGTTCTGTCAATGATGCGTTGCACCTTTTTCCTGTTCCACCTCATCATGTTTGGTATGTACTGACCGGTCGCCAAATTCCTATAAACGGAAAACTATCCGATTACTTTTTAAATCACCGGTTGGAAGTTGAGAAGTTCAATCTGTACGGAGTACCGGAAGAAAAACAGGAGCCGTTTATGGAACAGCTCAAATCCATGGACTTTGTTAATTTTTTGGACGGCACACCTTTCAATATGCAGTTCACATCGTCGGCTCTTGATAAAGTGGCAGCGATTCAAGCGCTTTTGGATCACCTCGGTTTAACCTTTGAACACGTCATGAGCATAGGGGACTCCATCATTATGGATGGTTGTATCATGGAAAAGTCTGCTTTGGCAGTCGCCGTCGGTAATGCACCTGAAGAACTCAAGGATATATACTGCATAACCTAATAATATCGAAGTTCATATAACGTTATCCAGATCGATA
>CALCRE010000287.1 GCA_937894465.1 uncultured Clostridia bacterium | reverse complement strand
AGCCCTTATAGGGCTAACAGCAAACCACCACTTGAAGTGGTGGTAGCTGACTTAGAGCAAAGGATTACTTTAGGCTGTTTTTTATAAAAAAATCAATGAATGGTATTGACTAATGGTACACAGTGGTGGTAATATGAACTCATGGTTGATAAATGGTTGTTATTTCCTAATATGACAACCAGTATTAGACAATTGAAAATGAAGGTTGGGAGGTGCGTAAAAAGAGAAAACCACACTCATCTTTTGTGCAGGCATGTTTGTTAAAGTCTGTAATCTTTCGATTACCTTGATTAAGTTTCTTAAATAAGGAGGGAAATTTTGTGGAATTATTTGTACATAACAAAAAACTCATGAAGTTCGGTACATTTTTGCTTGCATTTGTTTTTATACTGAATTCTTTTGTCGCATCGGTATTTGCAGAGGAAATTGTTGATATCGAAATACCGGATGATGAACCGAACAGTATGCTAATGACCATGGCACCCATGGCAATAGGGCCGAATGCTATGCAGGCGGGCACCATGACATCCACCAAAGGCTTTATAAGGAAGCCCATCCCGGAGCCCACCTCGGATGATTATTACATCAATTTTCATTATATGTACCCCACGGGAGCCGGTATGAACGGATTCGCTCTTTGGGGTTCCTTTGACGGCAAGGAATATGATGATATTATGTTGTATCAGACTGACAATGTCATTGATGCGAGAGTGGGTAATAATGTAAGAGAATATATTGACATCAAACTTACACCGGATGTTTGGCATAATATATTAATTCATGTCAAGGCAGACAATACAGTTGAGATGTTTATCAACGGTGTACAAGCTAAAATAGGGAACGCTTATTCACAACCACAGCTAGGTACCGGCAAAATGACAGCATTAGGGTATTGCGGAGACTTAAGTACTGCAGCTCATAACGGCATGGCCTATTATGACAATATCCGTGTATTCTCAAAGGATGAAATCTATATATGTGAAGACTTTAACGGAGCAATTACCGGTTGGACCTATTATACAACGGCGTTTCCGGCAAATCCTCCGGTGAATATCGACATGCCGGTTCTCCAGTCGGTGGAATTGACGGCCGAGAGGGAAGGCTTACTGGTAGGTAGCCGAACCAAGTTGGAGTTACAGGGTGTATTAAATGATGGAACTTATGCAGTATTGGAGATTGCTGATTCTGTAACGGTTGAAAGCAGTAATCCGGAAGCGTTAGTCATCCTACAAGAAGGTGATGTCTATTATGCCCATGCAACGGTAGCCGGCACAGCCACTGTCACCGCTTCCATACAAATTCAAGGTGTCACCGTGCAAGGGACTTTGGATATCGTATCCTCCGTAGAACCAATTGTTTATGGTATCAACCTGGAAGTCGAAACTACCACCTTACTTACACAAGATATGACAAAGCTTCATGTAAAGGGTTTGTTGACGGATGACACCACAATTGAGATACAAGATGATGTGACGATTGATAGTTCCAATCCGACTGTGGTATCTGTTTCTATGGATGAAACCGGTGCTTTTTATGCAACGGCAGTTTCAAAAGGACAAACTGACGTCATTGCTCGTACTCTCATAAACGGTAAACAAAAAGAAGCAAGAATCACAATTTCAGTGGTAGACTTTGATCATATTGAGCTTTCGGCAAACACCGGCCTTTTTATCGGTGACACTTCAAAGATACATACCACCGCTTTTCTATCCGACGGCAGTGTGTTGCCCGGCACCTATATCGAATCAATCGAATGTCAAAGCAGTGATGAACAAATCGCTACAGTCACATTGATGGAGGGAGTTCCGGTTGTCAGTATGGTTGGACCCGGTACGGCGCAAATCGCTGTGCAGGTGACATTCCGAGGAACTCGAAAAAGTGCTGTACTCAATTTTACCGGAATTGACTTTACAAATGACAAAACCCGGAGCACTTACTACACCGATGAAAAGGTGGCTGCTGCAAGACGGAATGTGGAAATATACGATTGGGCAAACAGCACCAAAAATGCTGTCGTTTCAAGAGCGGATTCCTATGTAGCCTTAGGATATGAATATTTGTGGAATCTGGTGACGCCCCAAAGCATTCCCAGGGGTTACGGTGTGAACCAAACGTACGGTTGCCTTAACTGTGGTAATGCGATTGATGCATATGGAAACTATCCTTACAGGGCAGACCATGTGGCAGATCCTTGGAAACTCGAATGCCCCAACTGTCGTATGAAGTTCCCCACCAATGACTTTGGTGCCTATTACGAAAGCGGCAAGGACGAGCATGGTATCTTCAATCCGGAGCTTGCGGACAGAAGTCTCCTTGTAAACACCTCCTATCCTGAGAAAGGAGCATCATGGGGTGTGGACGACGGTTACGGATATACCCATACCAACGGAAGAAGATATACATTCATCGCATACTATAATCATTGGCATTTATGGCATGGTGGAATCATCACAACGGCTCTTAACAACTTAAGAGATGCTTATGTATATACAGGGGATATGAAGTATGCAAGAGCAGGAACCATTTTGTTAGACCGAGTGGCGGATGTTTATCCTGCTATGGACATATGGCCGTACAAAATAGCGGACGGATTTTTAAACAGCAATGGAAACTCCAATAGGGGCAAGGTAGTGGGAAGCATATGGGAAACCGGCTTGGCCCGGGATCTTGTGAAAGACTATGATGCTTTTTTCCCTGGGATGGATGATCAGGAAATTGTTGCATTCCTTACGGCAAAATCCGAGCAGTATGACTTGGGCGTTTTAAAGAAAAGTGCTGTAGGAATCAGAAAGAATATGGAAGATGGTATTGTCAGACAGATTTATCCGGCTGTGAAGGATTCTAAGATCAGAGGTAACAACGGTATGCATCAAAGCACCCTTGCTATGGCGGCTGTTGTTATGGATACTATGCCGGAAACCCAAGAATGGTTGGATTTCAATTTCCAATCCGGCACGGCAAGTGGAAGTGTGGTCACCGGCGGTAATATTCTTGCTACATTTGTCAATGACGTAGACCGGGACGGGAACGGAAATGAAGCCTCTCCGGGATACAACAGACTTTGGTTAGGACAATACATTGAAGTTGCCAATATTCTGGACGGTTATGATTTGTACCCGGCAGCTGATCTGTATGATAATCCTAAGTTTAAAAAGATGTTCTACTCCATGATTTCAGTGATGTTGACCGATAAGTACAGCGCTTTAATCGGTGATACCGGATCAACCGGAAATCCTGCGATTCATGTCAATAAGGATCAAACCATATTAGCTTTTGAACGTTATGGCGATCCCTTGCTGGCTCAAGTCATCTATTTTTTAAACGGAAATCAAACAGATGGTATACACGGTAACATCTTCTCAAATGATCCTGATGGTGTGGCAAACGACATTAAGAATATCATTGAAACCTACGGACCGTTAAAACTCGAAAGTGAAAATGTCACAGGTTACGGTTTGGCAGTCATGAGAGACGGGGATAATATCACCATTGACTTTGGTATCAACTATGAGTTCATGGTTTTACCCATCTCTTCATCTTCTGTTGAAGTTAAGATGTTCCCCAATAATCGCACGGCACAATTAGAGGCAATCCAAGGGGGAGAACATGTATCTTTCCTATTTGACGTTGCAAAGACAGACACTTACGAAATCGATCTGAAACACTTGAAAGCAAGTTCATACGGCATTTATGATGTCTTTTTGGATGGAGCGTTTATTACTCAAGTGAATTTCTTTGGAAGCGGAATGACCATTGAAAAATTAACCGACATGGTTTTAGAAGCCGGTACTCATGAAATTAGTTTTGTATGTGTCGGTAAAAACGAATTGTCTACAAACTACAAAATGGGTGTCACCAAGTTGTTGTTGTTGAATGCACATTCACAATACATTAGAGACATCACTGAATACGGTGATACGCAACGGGCCGTTTGGATGTATTACGGCGTCAATAACGGCCATGGTCATCCGGACACCTTGAATATCGGTATTAATGCATTTGGTTTGGATTTAACTCCCGAATTAGGCTATCCGGAATATGCCGACTCCACACCTCATAGGCTTGAATGGGTGAACAATACCATAAGCCACAACACCGTTGTGGTTGATAAATCTGTACAGGATAAAAGAAACAAGGTGGAGGATCCTCTACACTTTGATGCTGGAGAAATGGTGCAACTAATCGATGTGGATGCTCCAAAGGCTTATCAATCAAAGAATGTTGATTACAGACGCACCACCGCCATGATTAAGGTGGACAGTGAAAACTTCTATGCAGTGGATTTCTTCAGAGTACAAGGCGGAAGTGATCATCATTTCAGCTTCCATGGCGCAGAAGGTGTTGTTTCAACAGAAGGCTTGAACCTTGCTCCTCAGGTGGACGCTGATGGTAACTACATCGGAACCTATGCAGGTGTGAATACACAGTGGGGTATAAGGCCTCAAGGGGATGCCGGAAACAGTGGATTCCACTGGCTGAAAAATGTTCGAAGTGACAATGTCCCCGGTGAAACATTCAGTGTGGATTGGAATGTAAAAGACACATGGAATGCATTGGGTAAAGGTGCCGGAGCTCCTACTGACATTCATCTTCGTTTGACCATGTTAGAGCAAACCGATTCTGTGGCCATCACCACCGGAGTTCCGCCGAGAAACAAACCCGGCAATCCGAGTGAATTGGAATACTTGGTTGCTCACAGAAGCGGAACCAACTTAGACAGTATGTTTACATCGGTCATTGAACCTTATAAAGGGCAAAGATTGATCAATAACATCAGCAAAGTTGAACTTACAGTGGATGGGCAACCTTTTGTCGGAAATGATGCACGAGCTGTTAAGGTGGAGTTTGCAGACGGTAGAGTAGACTATGTAGTGTACTCTGTAAATAACGATGTAACATTTGTGGTAGATGGAAAAATCGGATTCAAGGGATTCTTTGGTGTATATTCCGAAAGAGAAGGAATTCCTTTCTACAGTTATGTAAATGACGGAGAATTCATTGGGGATCTGATTGACTCGACTACTGCATCCTATACCGGAACAGTGGTGGATTTCACAAGACAGATGAGCCTCGAAAACGAAGTCACAGTACAATTCAACAGTGAATTTGATCCTGAAAATCTTGTTGGAAGATTTGTATATGTTCAAAATGATGGTATTAGAAATGCCACGTACAAGATTAGAGGGATTAAAAATATTGCCGGTAATGTGGTGACCTTTGACATAGGGGACATTACTACCATCAGAAGATGGGCTGACAACAATGATTTCTCCAAGGGTTATATATATGACATGGCACCGGGTCAAGCATTTGTGATTCCGTTGTCAACAGAATACATTGCACCCTTTGCCCAAGTTGTTCTGAATGTTGAGAATGAAACATTAACCCGAGCACAGACAACGAACGTTTCAGTATCCGCTTGGTTTGAAACAGGAGCGCCCATTCCCATGGAAAATACACTTGTGGAAATTATAAGCACGGATCCTGAGATTATTAGAGTGGAAAACGGAACATTGGTCGCTGTTAATCCGGGAACTGCTAAAATTTATGCTAAGGTTAAATATCAAGGGGTTACGGTATTGTCTGAACAAATCGATGTTACGGTAACGGTGAATATAGGCTCGGTACGAATTCTCATTGATCTTTATATCCAAGGAAATGAATTGGAAATGCCAATTATAGCACAGGTGAGAAACAGTCTAAAACAGGCTGAGCACTTCATCGGGTTGAATGACTTGACAAGTGCAATTTATCACTTGCAGAATCTTCTGAAGCATTTGAATAACGAAGCTTTGAAGGATCATGTAACGGAAAATGCCAAGGCAATATTAAACATTGATGTACAAGCTCTCATTGACTTATTAAATGCCCAATAAATAAAATCTCAATAAACACACTCTTAGCAAAGCTTCGCATAGCAATATGCGGAGCTTTTGCTTATTCATACACATATTCATTCTGAATGGTTCGTATTGTAAACAGTTTTGAAGAGCGAGCGTGAAATATAGAGCAAATCGGCGTTTTCAAG
>CALCRE010000286.1 GCA_937894465.1 uncultured Clostridia bacterium | reverse complement strand
GCTTTTGCGGGCATGACTGCTTACGTTGCATCACATATCTTGCAACCGTGAAAAACGATAATATATTACGGAAACAGTCACAACAGTTCTATATAGAAACATTCGGGCTTGATATTCCGCTCGATGAAATCCATTGCCGCGGTGGTCGTTCAAAGGATGTTTTCTATCTTTGCAGTAACTGTCCTTGGATGATGTGTTGTAAGGGAAAGAATATTAAAAGCTGTAGTGAGTGCACCGAATATCCATGCAACCCTCTTGCGGATTATATGGAAAAGTATGTGAACAGATGCAACCAGGTTCAAGAAAAAAGGAGTAAATCATGAGTTGGTTGCTGGATCTCATATACCCGAGGCGTTGCTTGTTTTGTGATTGTGTACAACCTGTGAGTGATCATGGATTGTTGTGTGACTTATGCAGAAACCAAGCGGTGTATGTCGGCAAAGCCATTGATAACAAAGTAAATATCCGGTATGTGGATGAATGCTATAGTTTATTTGTTTATGAAAAACCGGTCAGCGATGCAATCTTAGCTTTAAAGTTCAGTAATCGGCCGGATAAAGGAGTGGGTTTTGGAACTCTTCTGGCCGAATATGCTAAGATCAATATTCCGGAATATAAGGAAGCGATTGTAGTGGATGTGCCTTTAGGTAAAAAACGAAAGAAAGAAAGGCGATACAATCAAAGCACCATCATGGCAAGGCAAATGTCCAAGGTTTTACAGATTGATTTTTTGAAAGATGCAGTGATACGCATCCGGGAAACCAAAGCTCAAAGCACATTGGGAAGCAAAGAACGGATGATGAATATAAAGGGGTGCTTTTATATACCGGATCCGTTTAAGTTGGAAGAGAAGGTGGTGATCATTCCGGATGATGTAGTGACTACCGGAAGCACCATGAATGAGTTAAGTCAAGAGTTGAAAAAAGCGGGAGCGAAAAAGGTCATCGGTATCACGGTGGCAACCTCGGTAGTTCCTTGACAAATATTTTTCAGCTAATATAATGAATTGTATAAAAAGAGAAAGGTAATGAGCAATGGATTTAATTGTTTTAAAGACGCAATATCAACCTGACCCGAAAAAGATCGCCGGGAAATATTCTATTGAATCGGACGATCCTTTGTATCCCTTTATTGTCACGGCTTGTAATCAAGTTGGTGAATTGGGCAAGCCTGTCGCTTGTTTCAAAGAAGCGACAGTCGATGAAACGGGAAGCGATTATGCTGTGATTGAGGGTGTCCGTTTTTCCGGTAAATTTATCGCCGACCGGTTAAAGGATGTCAAAACCGTTTATCCTTATGTGGCGAGTTGCGGAAAGGAATTAGACACATGGGGAAGAAGTTGTGACGATTTGATATTGGATTATTGTTATGACGATATTCGCCAATCTTCAATTAAACCGGTACTGGATATGGTACATCAAACCATCATGAATCAATTTGGGGCATATAAGTTATCATCGTTAAATCCCGGTTCCATACCTCAATGGCCCATTACCGAGCAAAGATCTCTTTTTAAACTTTTAGGCCCTGTATATGAAAAAACACAAGTACGGTTGGACAAGACCATGTTGATGTACCCCTTAAAATCAGTTTCCGGCATCTTATTTGAAAGCAAAGAAGGTTATTGCAACTGTAAAATCTGCAGACGTCAAAACTGTCCCGGAAGACGGGAAGACTTGGATGAAGATCAATTAACGAAGATGTTGGATTGGTAATGAACGTAAATATATTGGAGAACGAAACCATTGACGATTTACAATTAAACAACCTTCAACTCATCCAGAAGAAAACCGGATTTAAATTCGGAGTTGATGCGGTTTTGTTATCGGGCTTTTTTCAAGCATCAAAAAATGCAAAGGTAATGGATATCGGTACGGGAACCGGTGTCATACCGGTTTTGTTATACGGTAAAAACAAAGGAAAGGATTTTACCGGTATCGATATTCAAGAAGAAATGGTTGAAATGGCGCAAAGGAGCGCTTTGCTAAACGGTATTCAAGAACGGGTCTGCTTTGTTACATGTGATGTAAAGCAAGTAAAAAACATGTTTCATAGCGAATCTTTTGATGCAATTGTCACAAACCCTCCTTATATGAAGGTAGGAGACGGGTTGTTAAATCCGGATATGGCCAAAGCGGTTTCCCGTCATGAGATTGCTTGTACCATAGAAGATATTGTCGCTGCTTCCTATTACTTATTAAAAGAGAAGGGAAAGCTCTACATGATACACCGTCCTCATCGGTTGCCGGATATATTCATCGCTATGAGGAAGTTTAAAATAGAGCCTAAAAGAATGCGTTTTGTTTACCCGGATGCACAAAAAGAACCGAATTTGGTTCTTTTATGTGGTGTAAAATTGGGTAATCAGGAGCTTCGAGTGGAAAAACCCCTATTCGTTTACGACAAGAATAATGAATATACACAAGAGATTAAAGACATTTACGGTTTTAATCTTTAAGAATCAACTCAAAGGAGCCGGATTGTCTTGCTGATGCAATCATTTCGGCTTCTTCGGAAGTGACTTCTAAAATCAGGTACACCGGCTTGGTATCCGATTCGGAAGAATCAGTATCATCCGACCAAGTGAATTTCTCATTGATTATACCCGCTACCCTTATACACTCCAAACAAAATGATTTCATCTCTTCATTTCGATGGGGAACAAACAATACATTCACCGTTTGCTCTTGTTGTATTTGCCAAGCCACAGCCTTCTCCGGATCCGGTTTGATGGAAATGAGGACATTATCTTCTTGTGTTTTGCGTAGAATGCCGGAATCATCCGGATTAACCGGTGTTACATCCTGTAACAATGCGATTTCACCTTCATAAACGACTCTTGTCAGGTAATTTCCCGTAAAGTCTTCTAAAAGAGAGCTATATCCGGCAGGTAACAACGACAAGGGAACCTCAATGGTTTCCAGCATGTCTTTAGATATTTCCTCATTAGCTTCCAGAGAGCGGGTAAATGCCAAAACTTTGGAATATTCTTCTTTTTTAGTTGCATTTTGAACGATATTGATTTGAATTACCGTCAACACAACGGCTAGAATCCCGGTTACAATGATTACAGTTATTTTTTTCATTTATTCTCCATAATATGTTTTCATCTTTACTTGTCAAATGGCAACTCGGTATAGATGACTTCATGTAATAACAATTTGTCTTGATTCATCCATCCGGCTAGAATGTCGACACTCACCGGAACCTTGATTTCACATCGGATAAATGGGTACATAAAAATTCTGTTCCCGACAGTTACCGGTAAGTTCTCACTTACATAGGTCAAACTGATAATGTCAACCTTCCCGGTTGCTATGGAATGAGGAAATCCCACAAGATTTTGATCTAATTTCAAGTTGGCACATAACACCGATTGAAATACGTTATTGAACTCCTCTTGCAGCAGACTTTGTTCCCCGATTCCCGCTTGATTGGCATTTAAAGAGGTGTATGCAGCCATCGAAGCAAGGTTCGCACTCTGGTGAACGATCTCTTTTTTCTGATATAGAAGTGCTTTTTGTGCTAAGGTTCCGAACAAGGGAAGGAATATGAACACAACTAAAGCACAAAAGATGACTGCAAATTCCACCGATCCTTTTTTGGTTTGATCAGACATTTACTTTATGATCCTCCTGGATATCGAAGTTTTATCATAAGTTACATAACGATACTGTAGCACTCTTTGAAACAAAGAGACCATTTCGTGGTTTTTCATAGCCACTGTGACCTGCAAACGAACAACCTCCCCATATTTGGCATGTTGTGTTCCTGTGATGATGATATCCGTAAGGTTCAGTGCCCGAAGTCGGTTTGACAAATCTTCTTCAATTTCCGTGGTCATTCCGCCAATTGCTTCCATACGAATCAAGGCAATTCGGCATGACTCATTAAAATCCGCATAAACCGACAAGGGAATCAACATTTCTACCATAAACACAACGATCAATAAAACGAACACCAGCAGCACACCGGTGACAACAACTCTGGCAGACATGATGTTATGAGGCGGATGTTGGGAATATGTTCGCTGCAATAGTGTTGTCGAACCAATTCTGTAAACCGGTAATAACACCGGTCGCCAAAGTTTTTAATCCGGGTATAAAGATAAACCCTGCAATGATAAACATAGCGGCGATTCCTAATACCTCCTGGACACCGAAACCTTTCTTGTTGCATAGAATGCACTTGATCTTGACATAACTTTTTAACATTTGATTTTCCTCTTTTCTTTTGTATTTAGCTTATAAAGATGCTGTTCAAAGCATCGATTAAGTCCATAACAACGGGTACAGAGGCCATAATGACCAAAATGGCGCAAAACATAATGGCGGATAGGATGCAATAGGTGCGACTCTTTTCAGTGTCAGCTTCCAATCGGTTGAAGTATTTGTTAAACATTACATCTTCTTGACGCTTCAGCATCAATTCACTGTCTCCGGTCTTAACACCTTCTCGAAGCGCCATACACAGTGTGGCGGCTTCATTACCTCCGAAGCGCTCGTTGATTTCCCTTAATGCTTCCTCAATATTCATGGTCAACAGAAATGTTGCGGAAAACTTCATTAATATATTACGGATATCATTGTCGTTAACCGTCTCATACACCGTGGTGATTGCGTCAGTGATTTTTATACCTGATGCAATTTGATTATGTAGATATCGATAAATCCGCCAAGCATGTTTTTCAAATTGATCGGTTATTTTCTTTATCTTGCCGTTGACAAATATTTTTACACAAGACGCTATGGCAAAACATCCTAAAAGGTATTGCAAAAACAAGGAGGGATCTTTGATCATGCATATCGAAAAAACCAAAAGGGGAAATCCATACAATATCATCATATATTGAATCGGGTGATACCGCCCGATGTATCCGGCTTTTTTTATCTCGGCTGCGGCTTTTTGATAAAATTTCAACCTGGAGAGTTGTTTGGTAAGATAATCAAGAATCTTTGCTTTTTCTTGAGGTTTTTTATGATGAATGACTCGATAATAAACAGCTCTCATATAGACTGTGTTTTTTCTGCACATCAACATATAGATCACTTGCCGTACCATCAAGAAATTTAACAAGAACGATAAAGTTTTAAAAGCATAAGGAAAAGTCATTTTTTACTCCTTGATTTTAGTGATGTTCATGAACAGGATCATCCCGAATAAGAAAAGACAGTACAAAACAACCAACAAAATTTTTCCTGATGGATCGTGCAAATAAAAGTTGGAGATTTTATCGTTGGATTTTAGAAAATACATAGCTAACCCTAATACCGAAGCAATGGTGCATACGATCATGGTCCGATCTCCCAATGTAGATATTTTTCTTTTATTCCTCTCTTCCTGCATGCGATAAAATCGGCTTTCCATGTTAGTCAATAATATGTTGGCATCTCCGCGAAAGCGGACATTTTGCTTAATATTCAGTATGGCATCTTTAAATTCCCTGTCACCAAGACGGTTTGAAAAAAGATCCAAAGCGTCTTCCGGGTTGATGCCACATCTTACCTGTACGGTTAAATCTCTGACAAAGGTGTTTAACGGTTCGTTTAATCCGGATTCCAAAGCTTTTTCAAAAGCATAAAAAACATTATTCTTCACGGAGGACCAGCGTGCAAGCACCGATACAAAGGATGCCAAGTCCTTTTGTGTTTTTTCAAGATTGTAAGCGGCTAGAAAGTCCAGGGCAAACAATGGAATCATTGCAGCAAACAAAGCCAAGAGCAAAGCGGATGTTATGGAGCCTCCTTTGATGATCACCCAAAAGAAGATGATTACAATGATACCTAATTCGAGAGCTAATAATAAAGGTAAGTCCATAAAACCGATGTACCGCTTTATATTGGTCTTTTCTATGTATCTGTCATTCATTTTCATCATCCAAGCATAGGGGTAATTTACCGGTTTGATCCTGTATCTTTGATGATTGTTTATCTTTGCTTTTATCTTTCTCAGCATAGGATCTTTAATGAATACCAAGGCTACAAGATACGAAAAGCAAGTGACCGTACCCGTGTATAGGATGTAGAATAGAATTTTTTTGATCGGCAACATTATCCCCCCTTAGACATCAATCTGTCTGAAGGTGGCTGTACTCTTTCGCCGGCTTGTCTTTTGTATAAAAACCGGGTACCCACCAAATCATTTTTATCATCGAATCCTGTAACCTCCAGTATTTCATCCACTTTAAAGTTCTTTAAATAAACCACTGCATCTATGCCTTCCGCTGCCATTTGAAGAATGGTTTTTTCACTGTATGCATTACTGTCACCTCGAGCCAATGCCATGAGTCTTGCGAAAACAGCTTTGGCGTTTTCAGCATGAACTGTACCTGAACAACGATGTCCGGAAAATGAAGCCTTGATAAATTCCCAAGCTTCGCTACCGACGATCTCGCCGATTACATAGGTATCCAGTGACATAGTGAGACCGTCTCTTACAAGGTCGGAAAGGGTGACCACAATACCGCCTTCATTTTTTTTCTTAATTTTGTGTTGAATGCAATAGGGCTTGGAAGGATAAATTTCAGTGTCGGATTCTGCAATCAGAACACGTTCCATTTCGGGCATGGTATCAATAAATGCTCTTAGCAATGTTGTTTTGCCGGCAGCGCCCTTTCCGCAAAACACCACACTTGCACATCCTTTGGCCATAAACTCCAATAATTCTTTTACTTGTCGGCTCATCATCCCTAAATTCACCAGATCGTTCATATTGTAGGATACATGTCGATG
>CALCRE010000285.1 GCA_937894465.1 uncultured Clostridia bacterium | reverse complement strand
AAATCCTAACCAAGTCACCAACCCACCCTCATGGAATTAAGGTTATGCTTGAAGATGGTACTGTTGGCAGGGTTAAGGAGATAATTGATTAAATAAAATATAGGAATGTACAAGGATATTTTTAATGAATAGTTACGTAAAGTGCAAACAACAAAAGGAGAATGTTATTGATAATTGATGATTTAAATTTAATTGAACCCATTCAGAAGGCTTTAAAATCTGAAGGGTATACCAACCCGACGCCAATTCAGGAAATGGCGATACCTTGTTTACTTGAAGGACGTGATTTATTAGGATGCGCTCAGACTGGTACCGGAAAGACTGCAGCATTTGCAATTCCGATATTGCAGGGATTATCCTATGAACAAAGAGTAATACAGGAAAGACGACAAATAAAAGCGCTAATAGTAGCGCCAACAAGAGAGCTGGCAATTCAAATCGGAGAAAGCTTTAGGATATATGGAGCCAATCTAAATATAAAGACGCTGGTTATCTATGGAGGAGTATCACAACATCCTCAAACAAATGATCTAGCAAGGGGAATAGACATTCTAGTGGCTACTCCGGGAAGACTATTGGATCTAATACAGCAAAGATTTATCAGTCTAGAACAGGTTAAATATTTTGTTCTGGATGAAGCAGACAGGTTGTTAGATATGGGTATGATTATCGATGTAAGAAAGATCATCACGTATCTTCCTAAGGAAAGACAAACAATGTGTTTCTCTGCAACCATGCCGGATGAAATAGCAAAGCTAACTACTGCCATATTGAAGAACCCAGTGAAAATAGAGATAACTCCGGTTGCATCTACTGTTGATATTATAAGACAAGAGGTATTCTTTGTTGATAAAATAAATAAAGTAAAACTGCTGATAAGTATACTGAAGGATAAAAGTGTGGAAACTGCGTTAGTGTTTTCAAGGACAAAGCATGGAGCGAACAAAATAGTCCAGTCCCTTGAAAAGGAAGGACTATCAGCACAGGCAATTCACGGAAATAAATCACAAAACGCAAGGCAGCTTGCTTTGAGTAATTTTAAGGAAAGAAAAATAAGAATATTGGTTGCAACTGATATTGCAGCACGTGGATTAGATATAGATAAACTTTCTCATGTTATAAATTTTGACCTGCCTGAAGTACCGGAGACTTATGTTCACAGAATTGGACGTACCGGGAGAGCAGGGCTTAGTGGAATTGCGATATCATTTTGTGATTATGAAGAAAAGTCATTTCTAAGGGATATTCAGAAGCTAATAGCAAAAACAATTCCAGAAAATACAGATAATCCATATCCATTAATGGATACGACTATCAAGCCTAAGGACGGATCTTTAAGAAGATCATCTAACTCAAGAAGTAAGGATTTTAGACCATCATCGAGTAAATATAAGAAAAAGCCTGAAAAGGTGGGTGACAATAGAAGAGATGGGATAAAGTAAGATTTTAGGAATAGATAAATGCTCTCAATAAATGGATTGCGGAGCTTGAAACCCGCTTGAATAAAAACAGTGGTAACAGCAGCAAACCTCCTTCATCGGATGGCTAAGGCTTTACCAAGAGGTATGCTGATAGGCTCTCGACAAAAACGGGACTAAAGGTTTTTCCGCTAAAAGAGCTGCTCAAGGTCAAGCAACATGAAGAAGTTATTTTTCTCGGTCGGATGAAAGCCGGGAGGATACAAGGTCTTAAAAATGATGAAAAAATAATGTAAAAGCTGTTTGCGGATCCGGTACAGCTCAAACCGCCGAACCTGATACCGAAACGGTAATGGCAAGAAACGGGATCAAGGACATACCGTTTTTACCTGCGGGGCGGATGCTTTCCCTTAAAAGAGATAAAGGGTATGGACAAAATAATGTTGACTTAAAAGCCGTAAAGAAAAAGATAAAAACCTACTGAAAGTCATACATATTATTGAAAACGGTTTTGATGGTGTAGACGAAAAAAATCTCCAGTATGTTTTAGATTGGTTTAATGCTAGATAAACGAAGCACTTTATAAAAAAGAGTACGGTCATAGGCAGTCCAAGTGGTATTGGTTATTCTACGGCCTATTGAGTTTTATTGGTCGGAGGTCACGTTCGTTATATTGTTCGAGGGATATGAGGAAGGACATACTTTACTTTTGTAAGTAGGAAAGGTTGTCTATATGCCGAAATTGAGAGATTATGATCATGATAGGGTTCTGCGGTATTACAAGGATATTGTTGACAGAAGCATGTACCGAAAGATAAAGGATTTGGAGGTAATTTGTTATTGGAGCGAAGAGCCTCTTTCGTGGAAAGACAGGCAGTCCGGGCGGAAAATGAACTTATCCGTAGGGGATGCGTGGGGAACTTGGTATGAATGTGCTTGGTTTCATTTCACGGCGGATTTGACCTCGCTGCCAAAGGATGAGCCATTAGCGGTTTTAATTGACATAGAAGGAGAGTTACTAATAACCGATAGTCACGAGAATCCGGTTCGAGGTTTAACATCGGTGGGCTGTCGCACACCGAAAACCGAATATATTTTGAATGAAATTTTCATAAAGGAAAACTGGTTGGATATGTGGGCTGATGCCGGCAGTAATGATCTTTTCCGAAAACCGGACAAAAGGGCGCACTTGCGAAAAGCCGATTTGGTTGTGGTGAATCCCATAGCCCAAAAACTGCATTATCATAATGGAATCATCAGCGGCTTATTGGAAGTACTGCCTACAGACAGTGCACGGTATGCGCAATTGAAAAACGTGTATTTGGATTGTGCTCATATGGTGACAGACCAAGGTCCTGAAGCTTTTGAAGAAGCGATCCGTCTATTGGAAACCCAATTGGTGATGAAAAACGGAGATTATCCTTTAAAGATTACGGCCATCGGTCACGGACATTTGGATCTGGCATGGTTGTGGCCTAAAAGGGAAGCGGTGAGAAAAGCAGCAAGAACACTGACATCGGCAATCTATTTGACAGAAAAGTATCCCGGATATGTTTTCGGTGTCAGTCAACCCCAAATGTTACAATGGATGAAAGAAATTTACCCCGATCTGTATCAAAGAATTCAAGAGGCGGTAAAACAAGGTCGAATCGAACCGCAAGGGGCTATGTGGGTGGAAGCTGATACAAACTTACCAAGTGGTGAATCGCTAATTCGGCAAATTCATTACGGCTTGAAATATATCAAGGATGAATTCGGAATAGATGCAGATTATTTGTGGTTGCCGGATGTTTTCGGTTACTCGGCGGCTTTACCGCAAATACTCAAAAAAAGTGGTGTAAATACATTTTTTACTCAGAAGATCTCTTGGAATACCGTGAATCCTTTTCCACACCAGTCATTTAAGTGGAAGGGCCTGGACGGTAGTCATGTGTTGGCCCATTTCTTCCCGGAAAACACTTATAACGGGAGAGCCACTCCTAAATCTGCTGCTGACATAGAAAAAAACTATATTGATAAAGACGTGTCCTGCTGTGCATTGATGGTATATGGGGACGGAGACGGAGGAGGCGGCCCCGGAGAAACACATTTGGAAAACTTGAAAAGAATGGAGAACCTGTTGGGTATTCCGCCGGTGAAACCGGGGCAGGTGACCGAGTTTATAAAAGAGTGGGAAAAGGATGCGTCAAAGTTTCAAGAGTGGAAAGGTGAATTGTACCTGGAATGCCATCACGGAACTTATACTACATTAGGGCGTAACAAAAGGTATAATCGAAAAGCCGAGGTACTGTTGCGTGATATTGAATGGAAAACGGCTCTGGCTGATTATATGGGGCTTATGCCATATCCGAAAGATCAACTGGATGCATGGTGGAAAAAGGTTTTGTTCAATCAATTCCATGATGTGATTCCCGGGTCTTCTATTAAGCGTGTCTATGATGAATCATGGGAGGAGTACGAAACCATCATAGGTGAGATGGAGGAATTTGATCAGCATTTGGAGCAAAAAATCTCAGAGTATATCTACTTGCCGGAAGACTGCTACATTGTATGGAATAGTTTGTCATGGGACCGTAATGAAACGATTTGTTTAGGAGAAAAACACTTAAAAGTGACACTGCCCTCCATGGGGTACGCCATTGTAAACAATAAGGATTTTGTTCCTAACACCGAGGATGAGCTATCAGCAGAGGAAAATAGAATCAGTAATGGTATACTTGATATTACATTTGATGATGATGGCACTGTTGCTTCAGTAATTGATGTCATCACCGGCATTGAACAGATTCCGAAGGGGGAAAAAGGGAATCGCTTGTCGGTTTACCGCGATATCGGGGATGCATGGGATTTTATTCCTTCTTACCGTGAGTTTATACCCCACAAACCGATTTTAACAGATAAGCGTTTTTATATTGATGGAATCCGTGCTTGCGGAGAATTTCACTACCTATATGAACAATCGGTCATTCAACAAAAAGTATATTTGATCAAAGGAGATCCGTTGCTAAGGTTTGATACCTTTGCCGATTGGAGAAACAAAGAAACCATGTTAAGAACAAGCTTCCCACACGACCTGTTGGCAGAAGAAGCCGTATGTGACATCCAGTTTGGTAATATTAGGAGACCTACAACGGCAAATAGCACGCAAGATATGGCTAAAGATGAAATACCGGCTCATAAAT
>CALCRE010000284.1 GCA_937894465.1 uncultured Clostridia bacterium | reverse complement strand
TCACTCCTTGGTAAAGTTAGACTTCTGAGAATCATCATACATTACAAAAGACTATTAGTTCAGGTATTTTTTAGGGGCGTTCCAAATTAAAGTGCTTTATTCGGATTAATTTATCACAATACTTGTCTCAAAATGTGCATGTTTTTTTCCAAAGCTATAGGAAGTTAATATTTGGTCATTCCTTATTTTTAAGGGAGTCCCTGGGAAAATAAAAAGAAGCAGTTATATACTGCTTCTTTTATTGTTAGTAAGGTTAAGCTACTTCCTCAGAGATGGTAATCTGTTCTTGTTTTTTTTCTTCTTCTTCCGGCTCTTCTTCATTGTCTATATCTGCAACAGGGGAGTCGTTGAAATTAAGTCCGTCTCCTGTTTCCTCGTCATCATCGGGAGTATGCTCAGCTACAGGTGGTGCAGGTTGAGTGGTTTCCGAAGGAAGTCTTTCGTCAATGTGGCTTGTCGGAGGTGCCGTTATGGCTGCTCCGTCACCGGTAGCAACCGGTTTGTGTACTGTACAATATTCACCGGCAGGCAATTCAAGATACACGTCTTCCGGCATAGGTTCTCCCGGTTTGCTTGGAACCCAAGGTATTTTTCTTTGGATACGAACAACTTCACTCACAGTGTTTGGATCGCAATAGGGGTTTGCAAGAAGATAACGACCCCAATTGTCCTTAGAAGCGGTACATACTTTCGCTTTTACATGCACATCACATATATCGTCATAAGAAGGTTCTGTTCCTCTGACAAAGTATTCGGTTTTTACGCTGTTTCCTCTGGGATCTTGCCTACAAGCATCGGTTGCGATCTTTCCCGAGAAAATGCATACTTCTCTTGTTACAATATTTCCGGAAGGATCCGGGAACCTTGTTGTAGGCAAGTCTTGATGCACTTTATTCATAACTGCATTCCATATGATCATTGCTTGACTGTATTCTGCACTGGTTAATGTAATAGGTTTAATTTGATTGTCGTATCCATACCAAACTGCAGCGGTATAATAAGGGGTAAATCCTACAAACCATTTATCAAGATTATCACTTGTGGTTCCGGTTTTACCGGCAACATCGATGGCTCCGTCTTTGATCTTGATATGTGAAGCGGCAGTACCGCCACCACCCCATTGTCCTCCGTAAGGAGAGTTTTTCGGGGTGACAACTTCAGACAGAACATTCCGCATTAGAAATGCAGTCTCCTCGCTATAGGCAACAGTGTATTCCGGACGATTATCCAAGATCACATTTCCATCTATGTCCACAACTTTTGTATAGGTTGTAGCAGGAGAATATATGCCGCTATTAACAAAAGGTGTAAAGGCATCAGCCATTTCAAGAGGTGATACACCGGTTCTTAAACCGCCCATAGCTACTGAAACAGTGTCATGATAGATCTCATCTTCACGATCAATCCCTACCTTCTTTAAATAGGCAACAGAATTCTCAAATCCTAGTATTTCTTTCCATACCCTTGCTGAAACCACGTTTACTGAAGCTTTGATGCCGTATCGTATGGAAGTCAATCCGCGATATTGGTTCTTCACATAGTTGGTAGGATAGATGGTATCCGGATTTTTTTCATCCAAATAAACAGGGACGTCATCAACTATGGTAGCAGGTGAAATTAATCTCAAATCCATTGCCGGTGCATATACAGCTATGGGTTTGAAAGAGGAACCCGGTTGTCTTTTGGCTTGAGTCGCTCTGTTATAAGCACGACTGACGGTCTTTTCTCCGTTTCCACCATACATTGCTTTTACATATCCTGTAAAGGGATCTATGATTACCATACCCGCTTGTGGAACTTCACCATATTTTTCGGCATTCTTATTAAGCACATTTCCGTTTTCATCCTTCTCAGGAAAATAGGAAGGATCCATAAATACCGAGTCCATACCGGATTGTATATAAGGATCCATGGTTGTATATATTTTATATCCGTTATTGTAAACCATGGATTCGGCTATAGAACGGGTGATATTTTTTTGTTCAGTCAAATCATTGATCACTTCATTGAGAACATGGTCGGTAAAGTATGTGGTCGGTTTCTCGATAGCAGTCTTTCTTGTAAATGTAAAATTTAACTCTTGGCTCATTGCTGCATCATATTCTTTTTGATCTATGAATCCCAACTCCAGCATTTTACCCAATACCAGTTCCTTACGATCTTCCACTTCCACTCGACCTTTTTCAGTGGTAGGATTATAGGTGGTAGGTGCGTTGGGGATAGCTGCTAATATTGTACATTCGGCCAAAGACAGATCACTTACATCTTTATCAAAATAATAGTTGGAAGCCGACTGGACCCCATAACAACCATTTCCTTCATTAACTACGTTGGCATAAAGAGTGAGAATTCTCTTTTTATCATATTTTCTTTCCAGCAAAATAGCGTTATACCATTCCTGAACTTTTCTTTCGATGGTGTTGTCCCATTTTCCTGTAATATGTTTTACCACTTGTTGAGTAATTGTACTACCTCCTTGAGTGATTCTGCCTTTGTTGACAACAAGACTTACCACGGAGCTTGCGATACGTCTCATATCAATACCGATATGGCTGTCAAAGCGCTCATCTTCGATAGCGATGAAGGCCTTTTCTAAGTAATAGGGCATTTGTTCATAGGAAATGGGAATGCGATTGATGTTTTGACTTCCGGTCAACTCCATCATGACATTTTCATCAATATCATATATATAGGAAGTGAGCCCTGTTCGAATCTCCAACTGCTCCGGTTGGACAGGTACGGTGGTGGAAAGATATCCGTACACAATTCCGGTTAAGAGTCCACCGCCTGATATCCCTACAGCAATGACCAGAATGAATAACACCTTTAATATGATAAATAAAAAGTGGAAAAAGATACCCACCGGTTTTTTAACGATTTTCTTTTTTCCTACACTTTTTTTATGTGTTTTCCCTGTTGCTTTATTACTGACTTTTGTTTTTTTTCTTTGTTTCTTGGCTTCAGGTAAATTTTTTTGATCCATTGTTATCTCCTGATATAGTTTCGTTTAGTTAATTCACACTGCTCCACAAAAAAATGAGTACATTTTTCTGTAGTAATCTTATATATCTAACTCGTTCTTAAACCTTCTGTGTTAAGGGCTTACAGCTGTTTGCGCTTTAATAATAGATAATTATATCATATTATCTGTTAATTGACTATGACATGTTTTGCCTCGCAAAAGTTCCAAGATTTCGAGCAGCTTGTAATAGGACTAGTAAATGAAATTTATAATTTATGAATAATTATTAACATGGATACATATAAAAAAACTTTTGACATACTATTAACTATGTAGGATAATAATAGTAGGAAAATAAATATCGGAGGTAAGTATTATGTTGTGGTTTTTAGGTTCACTTGTCGGGATTGCTTTATATCTACTAATGGCTTGGTCGTTGTATCAAATGGCTTTGCGACAGAACATTGAATATCCATGGATTGCGTTCATACCCATTGCTCAGTTTTACATAATTGGAAAATTGATCGGAGATCTTTCCATAGGCACGTTCGCAATTCCGTCAATTGAGTATGTTCTTCCTGCAGGAGCATTTTTGAGTGCTATACCCATACCGGTTATAAGAGGGTTGATTTCTATTGCTTTCTTGGTGGTATTCATTTTTACATTATTAAAACTGTATAAAATGTACACACCGGATAAAGAAGTACTTTATACTGTTTTAAGCATTGTTTTACCATTCTTGCTTCCAATATTCCTTTTCTTAATCAAGGATAATACCCCGACTCAAGTTTAAAACGGAAAGAACGGGAAGAAAAAATACTTATTAAATAGTATCAAGTTGTTTGTGTTAACATTTACGCTTGCTCCAGCATATACTGACTAAAAAGGTCACTTATATATTTCAAATAGAGCAGGCTATACCCTTTTTTGGTGTATGATGCCGGGTCGGAGAATTGCCGGCAGCAGGAAAAATTACCTGTGGGACTATAATTTGAGGAAGGTTATGGTGCCACAGGTAATTTATTTATTTTTTTGAGAGGTTATATGTTAACACAAGTATATAAAAAAGTGAAAATGGTTCTTTGGATTATACTTTTTGCAAACCTTGGAGTTGCAGCTGTCAAGATTGTAATCGGCATGTTGATTCAAAGTGTCAGTTTGGCCGCAGACGGGTTTCATTCCATTACAGACGGTTCATCTAACGTTGTAGGATTAATAGGAATCCGGTTGGCATATAAGCCTGTGGATGAAGATCATCCTTACGGTCATCGAAAATTCGAGACACTCGCGGGTCTTTATATAGCAGGTATGCTCTTTTTTGTAGGTGGAAAAATTATCATAGAAGCGATAAACAGATTCATGAATCCTGTCAGCTCGAATATATCAACAGAAAGTTTGATTGCACTTGTTGTGACATGCATCATCAATGTTTTTGTTTGTATATATGAAAACAATCAAGGGAAAAGGTTGAACAGCCAAATTCTAATATCCGACTCCATGCATACAAGAAGTGATATATTTGTTTCAGCCGGGGTACTGGCTACATTAATCGGTATAAAACTGGGTCTGCCATCTATCATCGATCCGATTGTTTCACTTATTGTCGCAGGGTTTATAATTCATGCAGCCATTGGGATTTTTAAAGATAACAGTGATGTGTTAGTAGATAAAGCGGTAGTAGACAAAGAAAAGATTAAAAGCCTAACCTTAGGCTTTGAACAAGTAAAAGATACCCACAACATAAGAAGTCGTGGCAATGATATCGACTTACACATTGACATGCACATCATGACCGAGTCGGATATGAGTATTGAAGAATCCCATCAATTGATTCATTGTATTGAAGATCAATTACGTAAAGAAACGAATAAGAACGTTCAAGTCTTAGCCCATTTTGAACCCTATATCGAAAAATCAGGTTAACACCAAACATAGGTTTTATGTTACACTACTCCCGAGGGGAGTGGGATCATGAAACCATCAAGTCCAAAGCACAAAAGACTAAAAAGGCCGGAACGACTTAAGTCTGCAAGGCGTTGGTTGCCAAAATATACCGGTAAGAATATCGTAAAAGGCTATAGCAAGCATTTTGCAGTGGACAAGATTTGTGCCGTCATTGAACTTCGTATGTTAGGCTATAAGATATCCGATCAATATTTGGAACAGCTGAAGGCCAACTTGGTAGTACGGCAGAAAGCAAAAGAAAGAAGAAAAAGAGGAATTAAAGGAAATAGTAGACTTTTTGAAAAAGAACTCAATCAAATCTTTGATTTGTTTCCGGAATCTGATGATGTTTATTACTATATTGCCGGATATACAGCAAACGGTGTACCATATGGTTGTACATGGGAAGAAATTGAGCAAGAATCAGAAAATTTTCCTCAACAATTGAATTCAGAGGACGAAAATGAATATGAAGATTCGGAAGATGTCCCGTTTTAAGATTAGAGACTTACTTTAGGAGAGTTATAATGAGATTATTTAAAGAAATAAAAAAAGATATGGAATATCCGTCACCGGAAGTAAAAATAAGATGCATGAATGAGGTTGCACGGTACTTGCGGGATGCTTGTGATTGCGGTATGTATTCAGAGGTGTTGGACAAGCTGACGTCTAGTAAGTACCGGTTTGGTATGGATGCAAACGAATTGATGGCTTTGCTATCAGAAAGATATAAATGCAATGAAATCTGTGATAAGGTAAAATCAATAAAAAGGACGTTTGAAGAAAAGCGAGGAGTTCCCATTGAAGGTGATTTCCGTGTATCGGTGGATGAAAAATATCAATTTGCTATAGGGCATATCTACGGAAAAAAGGTAGACTTTGAGCATCTAACTTGTGAAAACATAGACGACTTTGTTAAGGATATAGAAGTTAAGAAAATCCCCGGAGCCTTGTATCCCTTCATGTGGTATACGCATTTTGATAATGAAAAGGTGTTTCTATATATATACACCCAATACGTGCTACCGGCTTTTATTGACCTAAGTGAATCCGGTGATATGGACAAATATGAAATTTTAAGCTCAATCATGAGCGGATACATTGATGAGTTGTTAACCTATGTTCAAGGAATGGGGGAGGTCTTTATAACATCCTTGCCAAGGTACACTTCTTGGGATGATGTTATTGTTCATTTTCAAAAGACCGGAGAATTTGAATGCATTGAGATAGTTAAAGAAAAATTAAAAGGAGTACACGGTATAGGAACAAAACTGTTGGAATTCCATAAAAAGAGCAAGAATCGGATCAAGAAGAAGTACCAAACATATGTATTCGACTATTATCCGATGTTTACGGGTCTTGTTTTATTTGCACTCATAAGTGAAGGAAAAGACGAGGAAGCGGTTCAGTTCATGATGGATCATTATCCCGATGTCAGTGAAGGAAATACCCAGTGTGCCTATGTTTTAATTCTTTTACTGAAGACAATTTTACTTGCAGACAACTATGAATATATGAATATTCTTTATGCGGATCTTCAGAAGGAGAAGCTTTTGTATCAAAGAAGCTATAAAGATATTTATGATGTTTTAATGCAGTCCTGTAAATTAATAGAAGAGTTGTATCATAAAATTTGTTTACCGAAGGAAGATCGATTTTTCGAGGAGCACACCCGATTTATCAAAGAAACCGTATTTGAAGAATGGGGATTGATTCAGGATGTTAGAAATATTAAGAATGAATACAATCATGCACAAGATCAAGTAAAAGCTGATATGTTTCTTAGGATCTACAATTGTATCAATGCCTTATCCAACACGGAAGGAATTCATGTAGCCCTCATAGGACAAACCTATGGGAAAAACTATAGGAACTGTACATTCATTAAGGAGAAACATCATGATGATAAGGTAGCCATGGTCATTCCTTGGGATGGTGTAGATAAAGCCGGGAGAATTCTTACGCAACTTGGGGATGTGGACAAAGGAGCAACCTCCATTAGTAACCGTTCCTTTTTCGATCGGGTTGATATAGTTATAAAGGACATACTGCTGGAAAAGTTGGAGATTGATATAGAAAGCATGCTGCATTCCATCAAGGAGTTTCGGCAAAAGCCGGATTGCCCGAATCAGGAAGATCAATTCCTCGAGATGATGGAACCTCATATTCTATCCCTTACAAAACGAATTTCTGCAAAATATATAGACCGTGAACAGATCATCAGTTATCTGAAAGGACTTGATAATAAAGGTTGCTGGGGCAAGTTGGATGATGAATGTATAAGTATGTTGGTTACATCGGAGATTGTTTATAGAAGTTTAATCTCAAGAGAAGATGCAGAGGAATTGGATTATTCTGCATCTATGATTCCGCTTACGAAGGTGATCGAGTATCTGCTCAACAATGTTTACAACAAGATAAAATACAATATTATCTTTGAAGGATCGGGAATGAACATTGATTCCTATTCAGTCAAACATTTTAAAGACAATAAAACAAACGGACCAAAAGAATGCATTGAGATGGGACCTGCCATTAGAATGCTAAGTGACGGTTTTCTGAAGAATGATGATGGGAGGCTTTTTTATGGTAGTTACTTCCTATGGCCAAAAAAATTTAGGTTTGCAGAATGGGGAGGCAATGATTTTATTGATTGGAGCCGATTGAATGAATTTAAAGGAATCACATTAAACGGCAGCGGTTTTGATACTGATTCTCCGATTCATTGTTTTACAATAGGAACCGACGAGGAGTATAATCGAAAGATTTTTATTGGTGCATTGGAGTATATCAAAAACTGCTACAGGAATAAGGTGGCACATAAAGACGGCATTGAGAGAGAAAGAATGGATAAATGCAGGGAAGATATGCTTATAGCACAAAAGTTAATTTGGATGTTGGTTCATATCATGAAATAATTTACTTGATTAACCGCAACAAAAAAACTATGCTTGATTTATGCATAGTTTTTTTGAAGAAAGCGGTGTGTTGGATTTATTATTTACTGATAATACTGAGCTTGAGCATGCCATAGCTCGTGGTACAAGCCCTTTTCATCTTCAACAAGTTCTTTGTGACTGCCTTCTTGGACAATATTTCCTTCGTGAAACACCACAATGTGATCGCAGAACCGGCAGGAAGCCAACCGATGGCTGATATATATAGCAGTCTTGTCACCGACTATTTCATTGAATTTTGTGTAGACCTCATATTCCGCAATAGGGTCTAATGCTGCGGTAGGTTCATCAAGGATCATGAAAGGCGCGTTTTTGTAAAGGGCTCTGGCAAGGGCTATTTTTTGAGCTTCGCCTCCGGAGATGCTAACACCTTTATCAGAAAAATCCCTGTAAAGGACTGTTTCCAATCCTTCCGGCATACTTTTCAATCGGTCGGAAAAACCCGCCTTTTCCAAGCAAGAAGCAACCCTATTATCATCATAATCTACATTAGCTGCAACGTTTTGTCCTAATGTAAAGGATAAAAGCTTAAAGTCTTGGAACACCACAGAGAATATGGATAAATAATCATCGTAATCATATTTCCTTATATCAATCCCATTGAGGAGTATAACGCCTTCCGTGGGGTCATATAACCGGCAGAGAAGTTTGATAAAAGTTGTTTTGCCGCTACCGTTCATACCGACCACTGCCAAGCGTTCCCCTACATGAAATTTTAAGGATACATGCTGTAATGCATAAGTATCCGAGGAAGGATATTTGAAAGATACATCTTGAAATTCAATGAGGTATTTCCGGTCGGATCGCTTTTCGGTTGTAAGGCTGCCTTGGTACATATCATTTGGTATGTCTAGAAACTCAAATGTAGTACGTAGAAAAGTCGTGTTGTTTTTCATATCTCCTAAGATGGACATAAAATTGGCCACCCCTTGGGATAATGCCGTGATGGCACCGATGTATTGGGTCACTGAGCCTACACCAAATGCACCGCCCCATGCTTTTAAGCACACAAAGATATAAACCAGCCCGGTGAATACTGTTGACACCAACCCGGATAGTGCATTCAAAACACCCATAGGACCTTTGGCGTACTGTGCAATTTTTGAGTCCGGAGTGAAGCTTTTGTTTTTCTTAAGATAATGTCGGCAAATAATTTCTTGGCGGTACATTCGAATATCTGTTGCTCGATGTTGAGCCATCGCTAAGAATCCAAAGAATCCGAAGAAGCGGTTACCTAGTTTTGAATCCTCAGCTGAGCGAGCCCAATATTGGTTTGCCATATTAGAAAAAACAGGGGATGCTAATGTGAAAAAAAGCAACAACAAGACCAGTAAAGCAGCAAATAACGGATGATTCAGGACCACAAGTTTTCCTGCATCGCTTGGAACTTGATTTGTAAACAAGCTGACAGTTAATGCAATGGCACCGGCGATACTAAATAGTGCACCTACACCGGAATCAAAATAATAAAGGATTCGTTCAATTCCCCACCCGTTCCATTGTTCGTTTTGCCGGATTTGTGAACGTAGATCATGTGTCTTTTGATCATCCAATGAGCAAAAATCCATATCCAGCATTTTATCCATATAGATTTTTTGCCGTTTATAATGGTGTTCGTAATACTGACAGTTTTTCCATCGGTCTAACACCCCGATGAGTAACGACAAAAAGACGGTGGAGATTAATGTAATCAACACAAGAGGTTTTAGCACTTGAGGATTTCTTGATCCGGCAAGTTCATTGATGATTTGAGCTGATAAATAGATGCCTACATAAGGAGTCAATGAACTTACGATTTTGTAAAAAGCAGACGAAACAAATAGCATCGGGTGTGCTTGACGCCATAAATCAAACGCTCTTTTGTTAAGGGCGATCCCCTCACGAAAGGTCGGTTGTTTTGAGGATTTCTTCTTCATGATCTTGTACTTCTCCTTTCTTGTAGTAACGGCTTTGTATTTCAAACAATTCTGCATACTTTCCACCGGTGGCTATGAGGGAATGATGTGTGCCTTCTTCTTCAATGACACCGTGATCTATATAGATGATTCGGTCGCAAAAGCGAGTGGATGCAAGGCGGTGAGAGATGTAAACGGAGGTGCGTCCGCCGGTGAGGTCATTGTATTTATTGTAAATATCACTTTCTGCTATGGGATCAAGTGCTGCGGTAGGCTCATCGAGTACGATGATCGGGGCATCTTTGTACAAAGCCCGGGCTAGCATTAAGCGTTGATATTCTCCTCCGGAGAGCTCTATGCCATCTTCAAAAACTTGACGACCGATGTGAGTGTCGATCCCCTTAGGCAAATTTTTGATTTTCGATGTTAATCCGGCTTTTTCAATACAGGCAATCACTTTCTCGTTGTCGATATCTACATCCGTTTGTGCGACATTCTCTGCCAAGGTTACTTCGAGCAATGAGAAATGTTGAAAAACAGCTGAAAAGTGTCGGTAATAATCATGCCGGTTGTATCTTTTAATATTTTGTCCGTTCAGCAATACCTCTCCTTCTGTAGGGTCGTAGAAACCGCACATGAGCTTGACTAAGGTGGTTTTTCCGGCACCGTTCAAGCCGACGATTGCAAGTTTCTCACCCGGCTTGATGGTAAGGTTGATGTTTTGCAATGTGTCCTTTTCCGCTCTCGGGTATCGGAATGTCACATTTTTTAATTCGATTTTGTAAGGCTTGTTTCGATCAGGTTCAAGAGGGAGGCCTTCTTCAAATACAAAAGGTTCCGGTGTTTCAAGAAATTCACGAAGTGTAGAGAGGTCAAGGCTTTGCTTATGCAATGTACTAAAACCGGATAAAATACCGTTGACCCATGAAGTGAATCCACCCACTGCCGAAAAATAAAGCAAGAATGTAGAAGCCGAAAGATTGTTATTCAATGTTAATGTGATTAGATAAGCATAAGCAACACCGTTTCTTAAAAAGGATAAAACTATATCCACAATGTTTGCTTGTATGTATACTTTTTCTCTCCTTACAACAAAAGCATGTAACAGACGTTGAGTACTGCTATAGATTCCTTCAAGCCAAGGACGCATGCCAAAAAGACGAATATCCTTGGCGAGTGTGTGATCTTCAGCTTTTGTGCTGATGTAGTTCATACGCCTTGAATACTCGGATTCTTCTTCCTGATGACGATAGCCCCATTCACCGATCCGTTTGGTGATAAAATATCCGGTAACGGTGGTGACCAATGTAATGACGATGACAAAGGGATTGATGGAAGAAAGCAATATCAAGTACAGTGCAAAGCCAAGTATATTTTGAATGATACCGGTGAATGTATTCCAAATGGCTTCCGTTGCTTGTCTGTTGGATGAAGTCGCCATGGTGGCCTTATCCAGTTTTTTCAAAACCAGATCATCTTCTGTATTAGGATAGGATGTGGTTGCTAATTTATCATGAATATCAGCAAGGAGACCGGTACGTAAGGCGATCCGTCTAAACAGTGTGTTGGTAGATATGTATCCGTTGATACCCTTGATGGCCATGAGCAATACAGTAAAAACAACAATGGTCAGCAACAGCTCGGAAAGAGGAGCAAGTGTTTCCACTTTGCTAAGAATCACAGGCGCAATGAATAACCCAATGAGATTGGATCCCACTGCCAACAGAGCAAGTGCCAAACAAAGCCATAGGACGCTTTTTTGATTATTCCATGCCAGTTGAATCATATAGGCTGAGTTTTGCCATAAGTTGTATTTAGGTTTTTCTTTCGGTTTTTTACCGACCTTTTCTTTCTTGATTACAGATTCCAAATTCATCACCTCATCATCATCCTAGCAAAAAACGTTGGCAAGTGCATATATAGGGGATGAAGCGCTTCGCTTGGGGGATGAATTGACCATGTTAATACTCTAAAGAGGAATCGTCATATTGTTCCATCTCCTCAATCCATTCCGGCATTCTCTGTTTGATCGTTTGGTTTAGAATCATGAGATCACATGGGTCAATCAAGCCTTTTTCACACAGGAATTGGTAAAACTTTTTTAGACTTGATGCATTCTCCTTAATTTTCGCTACACTTGACCAAGCGGCTTTTTTGATAAACCAATACCCTAGAAAAAAGCCGATGCCGGTAGCACCGTCCTTCGCCTCCGTCGGCTCTTCACATAACAAATAATCATTGATGTAAAAATCAACATTGGATCGATGCTTTTGAATGGTTTTACCGGCAAGGCCTTCTTTTCGTAACCATGCACTGAACTCACTTAAAAGAACATTATTATCCTGTCGGATTCGCTCGCATTCTTTTTCAAATTTTTCGTAATCCATCATTGTTTCCTCCTTAATATTTCATCTATATCGGGCAATAATATTTCAGTTGTAAATGCGCCGTCTTCACTGTTTCGGCTGATGTATCCGTCTAAACGCTTCACGATTTGATCAATCCTTATTAGGCCGAAACCATGCCCTTGACCTTTTGTTGTGTGAAATCTGCCGTTAATTTTTCTTTGCTTTTTTGTTGCAGTAAAATTGGTGAAAGAAATGTATAGTTGTGTGTTTTTCATATCCATATACACACGGATCATCCTTTGTCCTTCCGGTAAGGCAAGGCTTGCTTCAATGGCATTGTCAAATAAATTGCCGATGATCACACATAAATCTAATTCAGAGATGGTTAGTGCAACAGGTATATGTGCGTCAACAGTGACGGGAATGTTCTTTGATTTTGCCAATGAAATTTTGCTGTTTAAAATGGCATCGGTCATCTTGTTACCGGTTTTTATAACAGTATCCACCGTGGACAAGTCTTCATCGAGATCATCAAGATACTTTTTTAAAGACTCCTTATCATTCAATGCAAGAAGGCTTTTCATGGTCTGGATATGATTGCGGTAATCATGTCGCCATCCTCGGATTTGTCGGTACATGTTTTCTACTTCTGCATAATGGGTTTCAATGAGTTCCCGTTGATATATGACAATTCGCCGGTCTAAAAGTTTTGTTAAAATGGACATATGATCTCCTTATGTTTTGTCAATGATTGCTCGGTTGAGCCGCTCAAACATACCTCTTGGTAGGGGGATGATTGATCCATCCGACAAGTATACATCCGTTTTTGTTACCTTACGAATGTAGGACAGGTTGATGATAAAAGACCTTCCCGTACGAAAGAAAGTGTCATCCAGCTCTTTTTCCAGTTGGCTAAGGGTTTTTTTCACAGTATGATTATCTTTAGCATATAGTGTGACATAATTTTGATTCACTTCAAGGTATCGAATCTCATGAAGAGGGATTCGGATGCTTTCGCCTGACACATCAAGGAAAAGGACACGCTCGTTGTATTGAAGCTTTTCCACTCCACGTTGAAGAACGGAAAACAATTTACCTTGATCCACCGGTTTCATCAAATAGTGAAGTGCTGATACATCATATCCTTGGGCTATATAATCGGAATAGCCGGTTATAAATACAATTTGAATTGTTGTATTCTCTCGTCGGATTTCCTTTGCAAGGTCGATCCCGGATTTTTTACCCATTTCAATATCCAGCAGTAAAATATCATACTCTTTGTCTTGCTCATAATGAAATAAAAAGGCTTCCGAAGAAGGGAACAAATCAATCCGTATGCTGATTGCGGATGATTTTGCCCATTCTGAAACCATGTTTGATATGTATTGTGCATCCGGTTTGCTGTCGTCACATATGGCAATTCGATAGATCATAAATTCTCCCAACAAGTACCTTGTTTTTTATCTCACTTTACCAATTATAGCACAGAAAACAGAAGCTTGTGTGCCTTGGAAAATGTGATTCATGCTCTATTAAGGAACAATTCCTGCAAAAAGGTAGTCAGATTATATATAATCAAGATTGTTCACGGGGGATATATTTGTGAAAAAAATAATCGTCATATCTTTTTTAGTACTTTGCGCACTCGCGATTTCTAGCTGTTCGACACAAATCTCAGAGGCTGCATATGAGGAATTCGTTGAAACCCTTGAAGATAGGGGATATACAATCCAAGTGGAGGAGGATACAGAAAAGATTATTCTTGCAGGAGAGCATAAAAGGTTGACAATCAATGAAACAGATTACCTCTCGGTTTTTTTGTATAAAAACAACGATGAAATGGAGAAGGACGCCTCCCGTTTATCCGCCGACGGTTTTACATATAGCACGGAAGGAAGGACTATTTCGATCTCATGGGTTTCAAAACCAAGGTTTTATAAGAAAGACAACATGATTGTATTGTACGTAGGTGAAGATGCGGAACTTATTCATGTATACGGCGAGCTTCTCGATTCTCCCTTTATAGGGGGATCAAGTGGGTAAGCTTGATAAATAGGCATTTTAGGCTAAACTTAAGTCATTTAATTGTAAAAACGTTTGAACAGATATTTGGAGAACTTAGAGTTCGTTCGTACAATTTACAACTAATGTACAAATATATGGTAGAAATAATATTGCAAATAATCATACAAAATGATATAATTGAATTACAAACAAATATGATTAGAGGTGATATAATGGCAAGCTCATTGATACAAATTAGGATAGATGAAGAACTGAAGGCTGAAGCGACTGCTCTATACGAAGCATTAGGGATTGATCTGCCAACTGCAGTAAGAATGTTTATTAAGCGTTCCGTACTGATACAGGGTATCCCCCTCAGCATGAATCTACCATCCAATGAATACAAAGCTTATCGTTCTGTTCAAGCTATTCAGGAACTCAGCGAAGAGGCGCTGAAAAATGGCGTGGCGGATATGACGATTGAAGAAATCAACGAGGAGATCAGCGCAGCTAGGAATGATCGTGATTCGTTAGGTGGCACCACCATATAAAATATTATGCGGTCATTGATACAAATGTACTCGTATCGGCTCTTTTAAAATGGGAGTCTATTCCCGGTGCAGTTGCGATAGAATCTCTTGTAGGAAAGATTACACCAATATTAAACGACGAAATCCTTGCAGAGTACCGCGACGTTCTCAGTCGCCCCAAGTTTGTACCGGATCCAAAAGATATTGTTTTTTACCAAGTTGTTATGGAAGTACGAAAGACGAACGACGCATACCTCGTTACAGGTAATCTCAGACACTTCCCTGTAAAAACCTTTGTAGTAACGCCAAGAGAAATGATGGAGATCATAAGAACAAATGAAACATAACTTATTCCAATAACCATTTTGTCGACCTAGCAAAGTGGTTTTTATTTACAAGTAGATATTTACCCAACATGGCCCAACATGACGCATGATCAATTTGAACATTCTTTATGTATTTGTTCTGATGGTATGTTATAATATTTATATTTGTGAGAACTTGATTAACCGAGGAGGACGTCAGATTAATGATAAACCAACTGACCCATTTGGACCGCTTGGAATCCAAGAGTGTCCATATCATTCGCGAAGCATATAGTAACTTTAAAAATTTATGTATGTTGTGGTCCATCGGAAAGGACAGCACGGTTATGCTGTGGTTGGCCAGAAAAGCTTTTTTTGGTCATGTACCATTTCCGTTGGTACACGTGGATACCGCATATAAAATACCGGAGATGATTGAATACAGGGATCGACTGGCTAGAGAATACAAGCTGGACATGATTTACGGACAAAACGAGGAAGCCCTTCGTGATAAAAAAACATTTCCCGACGGTGATTGTTCTAGAATAGAATGCTGTAAAAGATTAAAGACCGAAGCATTGAAAAACACATTGGCCGGAACTTGGAAACGCTATCGTATGAACAAGGAAACCGGTATTTATGAAGTGGATAGCAACACCGAGCCTTATACCGGTGTAATCGTCGGGGTACGGGCAGATGAAGAGGGAAGCCGAAGCAAAGAACGATATTTTTCACCCCGTGACCGTAATAATGATTGGGATGTCGGTGATCAACCGCCGGAATTTTGGAATCAATATAAAACAGACTTTGCACCGGGTACTCATGTCAGAATCCATCCTCTTTTGGATTGGACGGAAGTAGACATTTGGAAGTACATACAAAGAGAAGGAATTCCCACTGTGTCACTGTACTACAATCAAGGTGACGGTAAACGTTATCGTTCATTAGGGTGCTATCCTTGTACAAGCCCCATTCAGTCACAAGCCTCATCGGTGGCAGAGATTATCGAAGAGCTTGAAAGCGGTATTCTGAGCAATATTGCAGAGAGGTCCGGCCGTGAACAGGACAAGGAAGACGGTGGAGGACTTGAGGACTTAAGAAAAGACGGATATATGTAAGAATTTCTTGTAAAGGTGAAAGTGAGAGATCATGAGTTTAATTAAGCAAACTGAAAAAGCCGACGTGAAACAACGTGAGGTTATGAATATAGTCATTGTAGGACATGTGGACCATGGAAAAAGCACAGTCATCGGAAGGTTGTTAGCCGATACCGATTCATTGCCCAAAGGAAAGCTGGATCAGGTCAGAGAAAATTGCAGAAGAAATTCCAAGCCTTTTGAATATGCCTTTTTATTGGATGCATTAAAGGACGAGCAAGCGCAAGGGATCACCATAGATGCAGCCCGTTGCTTTTTCAAGACGAAAAAGCGTAACTATATCATTTTGGATGCCCCGGGGCATATCGAATTTTTGAAAAACATGGTCACCGGTGCAGCAAATGCCGAAGCGGCATTGCTGGTGATTGATGCTCAGGAAGGGATTATGGAAAATTCCACGAGGCATGGATACCTTTTATCCATGCTAGGTATCAAACAAGTTGCAGTATTGGTAAATAAAATGGATTTGGTGGAGTATAATCAAGAGGTTTATGAAGATATAAAGAAAAACTACGCTACCTTTTTAGAGAAAGTAGGGATTCAAGCGACGTGCTTTATACCGGTTTCCGGTTTTCACGGAGATAACATTACTCGACATTCTGAGAATATGCCTTGGTATGGCGGAGACACTGTATTAGATCGATTGGATTTATTTCATTCTGCCGGTCTTCCTGTAGACATGCCCTTTCGCATGCCGGTGCAAGGTGTGTACAAATTCACCCAAGACGGTGACTATAGGCGAATTGTCGCAGGTACCGTAGAAACAGGTAGAATAAAGGCAGGAGATACGGTTGTTTTTTATCCTTCCGGAAAGAAGAGCAAGGTCAAGACCATAGAAACTTTTAATGCCCCCGAACCTGATGAAGCTGTTCCCGGAATGGCTACCGGTTTTACATTGGAAGACCAAATCTATATTACAAGAGGGGAAATCGCCACTGTTTCAGGAGAAGCACCTTGTCGGATCTCAAGAAAAATAGTAACGAATGTTTTCTGGTTAGGCAAACATGATTTGGTCAAGGACAAGGAGTACCTGATAAAAATCGGAACGTCAAAAATCAGTGCTACGCTAATCGAAGTTGTGAAAGTCATGAATGCCTCGGATTTGTCTAACGAAGCTAAGGATTATGTTGGTCGCCATGAGGTGGCTGAATGCATTTTTGATCTGAAAAAAGACATCGCTTTTGATTTGAACAATGAAAACCCTGTGACAGGACGATTTGTCATTATTGATGATTATGAGATCGCCGGAGGCGGGATCATTGTTGATCAAGTCAAGGATAAATACAGCCGAGTACGAGATTATGTTGTGATGCGAAACTTAAAATGGGAAAAGAGCATCATCGGACGGGATCTTCGTTCAGTTCGGTACAAACAAAAACCTGCTTTAGTGATTATTACCGGAGATGAAGCTTCGGATAAGAAAGAATTGGCTAGAGAAGTGGAAAAATTGTTGTTTGACAATGGAGAATACGTCTACTTTTTAGGTATCGGGAATGTTGTTTATGGTGTGGACGCAGACATTAGAGCAACTCAATCGGATAAGTCCCTGAAGGATCCAAACCGTCAGGAGCATATACGCCGACTAGGCGAAGTGGCCAATGTCTTGTTAGATGCCGGTATGATTTTAGTGGTGACAGCGGTGGAATTGACAGCTGATGAAATTGATATGATTGATACCACTGTGGTTCCTCCTCACATATGTGTTGTCTGGTTAGGGGATAAAGTAACCACGGATGTGAAATATGATATAAAATTGGCCGAAGGCGATTACAAGAAAAATGCATCCATAATTCGCAAGCACTTAAGCGAACGTGGTGTCATATTTAATCCGTTGCTGTAAAGGATTTTTTATGGAAAAGAAAAAGGGAACGAATATTGTATGGAGTTCGGATCAGGTCAGTTATGAAAACCGATGCAAAATTTTTGGGCAAAAAGGGCTTGTTGTATGGTTCACCGGGTTATCCGGATCCGGAAAGTCCGCCATTGCAATTGAGTTGCAAAAAAGATTGACCGAGGAAGGCTTTGCCGGTTATCGCTTGGACGGAGACAATATACGACACGGATTAAATGCCGATTTAGGATTCGGTGAAGCGGACAGAGATGAAAACATTCGGCGCATTGCTGAAGTGGCGGCGCTGTTTCAAGATGCGGGGCTGGTTACGTTAGTGTCTTTTATTTCGCCTTATGAAAAGATGAGATCTTTTGCAAAATCAAAAACAAGAGAGGATTCATTCTTTTTGGTGTATGTGAAAGCATCTTTAGAAACATGTATAAACCGAGATGTGAAGGGGTTATACAAGAAAGCGCTAGCCGGTGAGATTTCGGATTTTACCGGAGTGTCGGCTCCTTATGAAGAGCCGGAGCATCCGGATTTGATATTGGATACCGATACTATAACATTGGAAGAATGCGTAAAAACATTGTTTGATATCATATCAAAAAAGGTTCGGATTGGATAATCGGTTGACTAAATTTTGACTTTGGTTATAATGAAAGATAGAATAAAAAACCATTTATATAAAATGGATCAATATAATTTTTCAATAAATTGTAGAAGGAGTTGTTTTTAGATGGTAAAAGAAACAGGGAGTGTATCTGTAAACACGGAGAATATTTTTCCAATCATCAAAAAGTGGCTATACTCGGATAAAGATATATTTTTAAGAGAGATCATATCAAATGCAGTGGATGCCACTGAAAAGCATAAAAGACTGGTCAGCTTGGGAGTAACCTCCGGTGATAAAAGTGAATATAGAATTGATGTACGTGTCAGTAAGAAAAAGAAAACCATTGAAGTATCTGATAATGGAATAGGAATGACTGCGGATGAAGTCAAACGATATATTAACGAAATTGCTTTTTCCGGAGCAAGTGAATTTTTAGAGAAGTATAAAGACGATAAGGATGATTCCGGTCGTATTATCGGGCACTTCGGATTGGGATTCTACTCTGCTTTCATGGTGTCGGATCAAGTAGAAATCGATACATTGTCTTATCAAGAAGGAGCACAACCGGTCAGTTGGACAAGCGACGGGGGCACCAGCTATGAAATGGACGAAGGGACAAGGGCCCGTCGTGGAACTACCATCACCATGCATATTTCAGATGATGAAAAGGATTTGTTAGACGAATACAAAATCAGAGAAATCATTATGAAGTATTGTTCTTTCATGCCCTATGGTATCTATTTGGAAAATGTTGACGAGAAAAAGCCCAAAAAAGATAAAGAAGAACAAGCAGAAGAAAAACCTTTGAACAATACCAGTCCCTTGTATGTTAAAAACCCGGGGGATTGCACCGAAGAGGAATACAAGCAGTTTTACAAGGAAACATTTTTTGATTTTAATGATCCGTTGTTTTGGATTCACCTGAACATGGATTATCCCTTCAAATTAAAAGGTATATTGTATTTCCCCAAATTAAAAAATGAATTCGAGTTGAATGAAGGACGGATCAAACTATATTACAACCAAGTTTATGTAGCAGATAATATCAAAGAAGTGATCCCGGAATTCTTGTTGCTCTTAAAAGGTGTCATTGATTGCCCGGATCTTCCTCTTAATGTATCCAGAAGCTTTTTACAAAACGACGGGTATGTGCAAAAGATTTCATCGAATATAACACGAAAAGTGGCGGATAAACTAAAAACCTTATACAACAAGGAAAGAGAAAATTATACGAAATATTGGGACGACATTAATCCTTTTGTTAAATACGGTTGTATGCGTGAAGAAAAGTTCTACGACAGGGTGAAGGATATCGTCATATACAAAACTATCTCCGGAAATTATTTGACACAGGAAGAGTATTTGAGTCAAAACAAGGACAAGCATGATGGATTGGTGTATTATGTCAGTGATGAAAACCAACAGGCTCACTATATCAAATTATTCAAGGATATGGGATTGGACGCCATCATTATGCCTAATGTCATTGATAATCACTTTATGCAATTTCTCGAGATGAAAAATCATGATGTGAGATTCAAACGAATCGATGCAGAGCTTGCTTCTACATTGAAAGGGGAGGAAATCGCGGCAGACGACAAGGATGCATCTTCAGAATACAGTGTTTTGAACGATTTATTTAAAGAAGCCACTGGAAATGAAAAATTGAAAATGAAGTTGGAAAACATTAAGAGCGAGAATATTTCTGCCATTATTCTACAATCGGAAGAATCCAGAAGAATGAAAGAAATGGCCAAGATGTATAACGGTATGAATTTCCCAATGCAAGAAGAAGACGAAACGCTGGTGCTCAACAGAAAAAATAAAGTAATCGATAATTTGATCCAAATGAGCAAAGATAACAATAAAAGAGAGCTAGCTGTTATAATGGCAGCTCATGTATATGATATGGCTGTTTTGGGTAACAAACAGCTGGATGCTGAAAGAATAAACAAGATTATCGAAAGGAGTAATATCATCCTTGGAAAAATCACCGGAAGCGAAGGAGATTCTACTGATATCAGTAAGGAATGACATCCAAGCTGCATTGGTAGAAAACTTGTTAAAAGAACAAAACATATATAGTGCTAAAAGGCACATGTCCATAGGGGCAGTTGCTGCTTTGTATACCGGTATGAGCAATTTGGGTATAGATATATATGTCAATGAAAATGACGTTGAAGCTGCCAAGGAAATCATCAAGGTGTACGAAACCATGGTTTCGGAGGAGGAGCTTGAAAAACAAGCATTAGAGAGTGAAATGCCGGATGCGGAACAATCTGCAGAAAAACCGGAATTTGAAAACAACTTGAACGCACAGCCCGGTACATCTGTCAAATATAGGATTGCAGCTGTTTTGTTCTTATTAATAATGTTCATTATGCTTTTAAAAGTTCTAAGGTAATAGATGATTTTATTGAATGATAAACATGAAGAAATATGATGTTTGTGTGGTGGGGTTGGGATATATCGGTTTACCGACAGCCCTTTTGTTCGCCAAGTCAGGTAAAAAGGTGTTAGGGTACGATGTATCGGCGGATACCGTCAAAGAAGTGAGAAATGGTGAGAAAGGGAAGAATGAGCCGAATCTCAATGAATTATTAAAAGAATGTATTCAAAATGGTGGATTGACGGCAGACACAACCCCGGGTTATGCCGATTTGTATATTATAGCCGTACCGACACCTTTTAAGAACGAACGGCAACCGGATATGTCCTATGTACAAAAGGCTTTTGAGTCTGTTTTGCCGTATATAACCGAAGGTAGTGCCGTCGTTTTGGAATCGACATCTCCGGTAGGTTCCACGGTGAAATATATTTGCGAGCCTTTAAAGGAAAAGGGCTTCATGCCGGGCAGAGATGTTTTTGTTGCATATTCTCCTGAGCGGGTTTTGCCGGGGAATATATTGCATGAACTGATCCATAACAATAGGATTTTAGGTGGAGTATCCGAAGAATCCTGCCGGATCATCAAAGACTATTACAAGCTATTCGTGGAGGGAGACATTGAGTTGACAGATGCAAATACAGCGGAAATGTGTAAATTAACCGAAAACGCTTATCGAGATGTCAATATCGCATTTGCCAATGAAATGGCGAAAATGTGTCAAGCAGCCGGTATTAATGCATGGGAAGTGCAAAAGTTATGTAACAAGCATCCTCGTGTGAATATTTTATCACCCGGCCCCGGGGTGGGAGGTCACTGTATCGCAGTGGATCCATGGTTTTTGGTCAGTCAATTTTCGGATCAAACCCATATGATTTCAACCGGTCGAATGATCAATGATTCCATGCCGGATTTTGCAGTTGAACAAATTATGGGTATTCTAGGGGATACCGATCGAAAAATATCCGTATTGGGAATCACCTACAAACCGGATGTGGATGATGTTCGAGAAAGTCCTGTGTTGAAAATTGCGGAGATATTAAATCAAAAGGGATACCGGGTGGCTATTCATGACCCTCTGGTTGCAAGAGGCAGGTTTTCAAACGCTGATTTAGAAGAATGTCTTAAAGATTCCGATATGCTTTTGCTAGGTGTCAACCATAAAGCATTTCTGAATCTGGACTTGGCTTTTGTATATTCTCTCATGAGAAGTAAAATTATATTTGATACCAGAAACTTTATAAACAAAGAAAAGGCGGAGCAAGCAGGCTTTGAGTACTATTTGTTAGGCTGCGGCTACCAAAAGACTAATTAGAGGTTAATGATTATGTCAAATAAAAGAAGATATGGTGGAACAAAAAGAAAACACACCCAAATACCGAGATGGTTATGGGTTTTACCCTTTTTGATTGGTGCCGGGATTGTTCCTACTTTAGTCAGAGGCAGAGTCGTTGAATTGTATGAAAAGGCCTTGGATATATGGCCTACCCAGCAAGGAATCACCGTGGACTTTTTCTCCTATCAAAAAGCTGTGTTTCTAATTGTTGCAGGACTTGCCGCTTTGGCTTTACTATGGGCGAAAAAATATAAGGAAGGCTTTTTGGATCACAAGTATAACTTGTATGTAATCCCTGTATTATCTTATTCATTCTTTGTGATTCTTTCCACCCTTTTGAGTCAATACCCGAAAACTTCTATAAATGGTTTTGCGGATCGTTATGAAGGACTGATCGTAATTATGGGTTACGTCCTTTTATTCCTAGCCGCCATGTTTGCTTTGGATAAAGAGGATTGTATCAGGACGGTCTTGTGGTGCATCGTCGTGCCGTCTTTTATAGTGACGGGAATCGGAGCCTTTCAATATTTCAATCTGGATCCGTATCGAACGGATTTTGGAAAAAGATTGATTCTAAACGCTCAAATGTATGCTGAAAAAGAGAATTTGAGTTTTAATTTTACCCCCGGTTCGGTTTATACTACATTGTTTAATCCGAACTATGTGGGTAGCTACTGTGCATTGTTGATTCCTATGCTGATTGGCTTGATCGTATACGAAAAAAAAATATGGCACAAAGTTGTTTTGGTGACCGGTATCTTTCTTGGAGTTATCAATATATACGGATCAAAGTCAACAGCCGGATTGGTGGGATTGCTTGTCAGTGCGGCTTTTGTCATCTTCATTCTGATAGTCTCAATATTTCGGAAACATCCGGTAGCCATCCTGTCCGTAATCACTGCAAGTGTATTAATCGTCGGTGTTTTCTTGTATATCAATTTTACCGACTACAAGGGACTTGGAGTGATCCCTGATTTGAAGATAAATAATATTCAAGAAGAGAACTGGTATATTAACGATTTGACCATATCAGGTAATAAGATTATTATGGATATGACCGGCGGTACATTAGAGATACGAAATGATATGGGAAAAATGACATTCCATGATGAGGCTGGAAAGCAGTTAAGCGCTAATTATAACAATTACCAATACAACATCGATGATCCTCGGTTTTCCGGAATGACATTTAAAATTTCAAATACCAATTTGCTGTTTACGATTTATCCGAGATCATCCGTATCATTTACGGTAATCATGGATTCCGAAGGTTTTTATGATGTGATCGGCACTTTAGGGAAGGCAGCTCCTATGGACCGACCGGATGCTTGGCTTTTCAAAGGATATGAGACGCTTGGAAGCGGAAGAGGTTATATCTGGAGTCGGTCTTTGCCGCTTTTATTTAAAGAGCGACCGCTTTTCGGTTCAGGTCCGGATACATATGCCTATGTCTTTCCGCAAAACGATGTGATCGGGAAACTGAACACAAACTTTCAGAATAATACAGTGCTTGTTGACAAGCCTCATAATATGTATATGCAAATGGGGATTAACACCGGATTGTTGTCATTGATTGCAATTATCGCTTTGTTCGGTATATTTATAGTCCGAACCACCCGGTTATATTGGCGAATCACCTTTAAAGACCGTGTATATTTTCTAGGACTTGCATTGGCGGGCAGTTGCATCGGCTATATGGTCACCGGATTGTTTAATGACAGTGATGTCTCGGCTGCACCGATGTTTTGGGTGTTATTCGGTTGTTCCGTCTCATTGAACTTTTTGATCAAAAAACGGCTGGAAGCGTCGAAACAAGGTTAAAATGTTAAGGCTAGGAAAAAATGTGCTTGCTAAAATCGTTTTGGTAGCATATGATATATAGCAGAAAAATGAAAAAGATAATTATTTTACGGGGGAATACATTAATATGATAACAGTATCTACACCAAGCAGAATTTGCCTGTTCGGTGAACATCAAGACTATTTAGGACTTGAAGTTATTGCAGCGGCAATCAATTTAAGATTTTATGCAAAAATTGAGAAAAGAAACGATCAAATAATCCATATTAAAATACGTGACGAAAGAATCAACACATTGAACCAATGCAATGTGAACAGACTTTATGAAGACAAGATTATTGACTTGAAAAAGCCTATTACATATGATCACAAAAGGGATTATCTAAAAAGCTCGGTAAACCTTCTTTTAAAGCAAGGATATGATCTGAACGGTGGATTTGACATTTTAATGGATTCCGAAATACCCATTGGAAAAGGAATGTCTTCTTCTAGCACCATGATTATCGCTTTAATCAAGTCAATATTAGAAGCCATCGGTTCCGAGGATAAAGATAAACCTCAAAAAATCGCCAAATTGGGCTTTTTGGCTGAAGTAGCGGAGTTTAATGAACCCGGTGGCATGATGGATCATTATACGTCGGCATTAGGGGAATTGGTTCATTTAAACTTTGAAAACGGCGAGACCGCCGTACATAATATTGATAAAAAAATACCCGGCAGTTTTATACTGTTCGATTCCATGGAGGCTAAAAACACAACGAAAATCTTATCGGATGCAAAATTTCCGGTTTTAAAAGCCATGGAAGAATTAAGGCCGAAGGGAATCAACAGTATCAGAGACTTTAATGCAGATCCGGACTTGATCTCCTTAGTAGACCATTTGGAACCGTTTCTATGTAAGAAGTTAAAAGCAAGCATTGATAATTACATCATTTTGAACGATGCCCGCCGGATGCTGAGCAATGGCGGATTTGACGATCAGCTATTCGGTGATCTCATATATCGTCATCATTGTAATCTAAGAGACGGATTGGGTACTTCCACAACGAAGATAGAACGCATTCTTGATGTTGCATTGAATGCCGGAGCATTAGGTGGAAAAGTAAACGGATCCGGTGGAGGCGGTTGCTGTTTTGTATATGCTCATGAAAATGATGCAGAGAACATTTTAGATGCCGTAAAAAAAGAAGGTTATCCCGGTAAAATATTAAACCAAGATAACGGTGTAAGAAGAGATGAATAGGGGTATTACTTAAGATTGTTACGTGGGGGCTGATCTTTCAAGTTGAACAAGGAAGGGTCAGCCTCTTCTGTTTTCTTTAAATTGTTCATAGGAATGGTAATCATTTTCTTTTTAGGTCTGAATAATCTCATGAGAAAACTCCTTTCGTCCAGATTGCTCTATACTTCGTATTTTGTCCCTTTTACCAAAAGCTATACATTTCCTGTTAATGAATGAGGAAATAAGCTGTTGTTCACATATTTGTGTGATGATATAATGAAAAAAACTTTAGCTGAGGTGTTTTCATGGATAAAGACATAAAAATACTCAAAGAGCTTGCAAAAGAATATGCAGAGATTTCACAAAAGGATGTCCAGAATGAAAGAAGGCGGTTGTGGGCGGCTCACAATGCTTTTCACGAAGTGCGTCCGCCGATCTATATCCGACATGCGGCTTGGTTGACCGAAGTTGTAGGGGATAAGCTTCAATGTGAAGATGGATTTTATCGCCGATATGAATATTTTTTGCGTTGCGCAATCTTTCACGACACTTTGGACGATGACTATATCATAGAACCATGGATTGCCCAAAAAGCGGTTTTTGATACCACCGGGGAAGATATATGGGGTTTACCTGTAAAGAGAATACATACTGAGAAAAAAAGTGTGACCAAATATGTTCATCCCATAAAAAATCCGGAGGATTTTGCCAAAATAATTGTCCCGACTCACGAGATTAATTGGGATAAAACCAATGCAGCTTACGATAAGCTAAAAGATGCATTGGATGGGATCATTGAGGTGTGTATCGATACTACTCCATTGTTGAACGGTTTTTATGCCGATCTGTCTACCGTGTTCGGTCGATTGAGAGGTTTCGAGAATATGTTATGGGATATGGTTGACCGACCGGAATGGTTGCATGAAGTCATGGCATTTATGAGAGATGGTGTTTTGAAGGTTCAACAAGAAGCAGAAGATGCCGGTCACTATACGTTGTTAAGCAATGAAAACCAGTCCATGCCTTACTTGGAGGGATTAGAGCCTATGAGGGCAAACAGCCGCCCGGTAAAACGAAATGAGATTTGGGGATTTATGGCCGCTCAAGAGTTTGCAGGTGTTTCTCCGCAGATGCATGATGAATTCCTCCTTCAATACCAGATGCCCATCATGGAAAAATACGGAGCCATAGCATACGGATGTTGTGAAGACTATACTCATAAGATCGATATGTTAAGACAAGTCAAGAATTTAAGAAGAATTGCCGTTTCTCCCTTCGCTCAAGTTGAAAAATGTGCCGAACAAATCGGAGGACAATATATCGCATCTTGGAGACCTAGCCCATCGGCTATGGTTTCCTCAGGATTTGATCCTGCTTACATTAGAAAGCACATCACAGAAAATATAAAATTGTTTCAAAAATATAATTGTCGTTTTGATATATGCTTGAAAGATATTGAAACCATCCAAAATCAACCTCATAGGATTGTGGAGTTTACAAAAATAGCTAGAGAATTGGCTGAAACGATATAAATGAAGTTTTTAATAGATTAAAATATTTAATGAATTAAGTCTTATAAATAAAGATAGGGCTACCTTGTGCAGGTAGCCCGGATTTTTTTATCTGTTATCATATACCTCGTCCCCTAAATCTTCGAGAAAGTATTCTGAAGGATCATATACATCATGCAGATATCCTTTGCCTTTTGTAAAACCGAAAGCAGCCTTCGCATTGCTTTTTTTATTCCCGTACCTCATTACCCGCTTACCTCCGGAAAAAAAACCTGATAATTGATCCGGTTGAATGGAGCCGTTTCTGTTAATCAAAAAGTCGTCCCTCATTTGTTACCTCCTTTAACCTTGCACAAGTAAATTATTAAATTTATATCAACAAGTACATAACATTATATATTTTTATCGTTTTTGTGTATTTTATCAGTGGTTAATATTAATATTACAACCTAAATTTTCTTTCACCATATAAATCGGTTAACTTAATGATCAAACAATAAAAGTTTAAGATCAAAAAATGATTAATATACATATAATGAAATGATAATAAGAGTATGAATCAAGACAATCCTAATATTGTGGCTGCTCCTCTTCCATGAAAAGCATCGGTTTACACCGGTGTTTTTCATTTCGAAATCCATTTGGAAAAGTTTAAGCATTTATAAGTATAATCTATCATTCGATTTGTATAATATTTGAAGTTGTGGATAAGATAAAAGCAAAACTGATTGGAGGTTTTTATATGAACAATCAAAATAATAACAAGAACAATAATAACAACAAGAACAACAGGAACAACCAGAACAAACAAAACAACCAGAACCGTAATAGGAATAATGAGAATGTGCAATTCTCCGAGGAATTATCTCCAAACAACGAGAGAAATCAAAAAAACAGAAATAACAACGAGAATCGTTAAAATTAATGTAATTGTCCAAAGGGATCTGACCGGCATATATGCTGTGTACAAATCCCTTTTTCCTTTTTAACCCATTACGAATAAGGCTTGATCGATTTGATCGGCTACTTGAGGTGCATGAATATCAAATGGGTTCCAGCCAACATTTCATACCGATCGTAAATTCTTTTCATATTTCATGATTGGTTATAAAATGTTCATCATGAGTATTTAGGTTCAGCTGAGTATGATTTACCCATATACTGCCAACATCATTTCTGACAGACCATTCTATACCATGAGACCCTGTGCCTTTAAAAAATAAATGATACTTATTTTCATTTAACTGATGTTCCTCCAAAGCAATGGTATTGTCGCAAGGGGAGCAAATAAACCCATCGGATATATATACCGTTCTCATTTCGCAACTATTCACTTTTATTTCCAACGCAATATCATTGTTACAGACGGTAACTATGTTTTTATGATTGTAATCGGTATTTAATATATACAATGTGTCAAGTCCGTTTTCAGGATATATGGCATAACGTATTTTATCATTTCCGATAACTTTTATACGAGCCTTTCTCTGCTCAGCAGACAATATGGCTTTGAGTATAACTTTGAATAGATTTCGTAAGCTTTCGGCTCCGGGATAATCCCAAGCGGTCATTAATGTTGCAATGCCTTTTCCACATGCATTCTCAATCAGAATGGGGGGACAGTTATCCATGTTGTTTTTAAATCGATCCGACAACACTGCAATGACCTTTCCGTCTTTTATGGTTATATCAGTGCTCTTGATAAATCCGTCAGCACACATTGGGTCACATGCACCGTCCTTGGTGCAAGGGTACATGCATTGGTCAACAAGGCTTTCCTCAATAAATTTAGTACCCCAAGCATGTTTTCTGCCGGGACCATTTATGATACAACCGAATAAATCCGATACGTCTCCGTTATGAATGATTTTGTAGTCTTCATTACGAAGATCATGAGTGTTTAAATGCGGAATGGCTGCGAACAACTTACCACCGTTTTCTACATAAGTTTTTAACTTTTTATAGATTTCATCAGTCATTGTATTCCATCCGACAAAAATCAAGTAATCATAGGAGGACAATACTTCAACAGGTGCCTCCACAGGGACTAAATCATATTGACCGTAGGGGGCTGAAAAGGAGGTATCTTGCCGGCCGTAGTTATGAGAATGATACCAAGGATCTGATGCAAACAGATCCCGGTTGACGATATTCCATCCTTTTTCCGCAGAACTGTAGGACCAGTTTTCATCTTGAAAATGATTCCATACCGTGGATCCACCCCAGGCAGTATAGGAATCCAAGTTTCCGTGTAGAAAAGCCACTTTAACCTCAGGCCCGTTTTTCGGACGTCCGTGTAAGTGGACAAATTCTGAAAAGTCATTCCAAGTTTCTCTGTAAGCTTTGCAAAAAGCGTGATCAGAGTCGTAATGATAACCGTACGAATCGATGCTGATATCACCGCTTTCCGGGTATATGTACTTTGCACCGGATAAAAAAGCATAATAATAAGCGATTTTCAACCTTTTATACTTCAAGGGATCATCATTGCGAAACCCACCATACCACTCATTTGCGATATGACTTGACCATATGCTTTTCCCATATGCTTTACATGAACCTCTTGCAGAAGCGAACATTATTTCCGGATTGCCGCACATCATTTCAATTGCCGTGTGATCCACCCCTGCTTCAAAATTGTAACGGCTAAAAAGGGTTGCCTCCACTGCCAACACTGAAGGAATGTTCAGTTTCCTGTTGATTTCCACACAGGAACGGACATGATCCACATAAGCCTTTTTGGCTTGGCTCATGGTTTCGAATGTTGCTTTTTCCATGTGAATATCATCATAATATCCTTCCAACCAGCTTGCCATGCCGCCGGTTTCACCGATCATATCACCTAAGAAATATTCACCGGCAATTTTTTTCAATTCAACAACGATTTCCGGGGTCAAGTGAGAGTCTTTGCCCTCGGGTGCACCTCTTTGTTGGGTGTACAAGAAAGCAAAATAGATATGATTGTTTTTGAAAAATTCAGCCCATTCATTCCATAGTTGCCTCGGCATCTCAACAGGCTTCATCATGATCAAAACAAAGTCCAGCTTTTCAAGGTCAAAGTGACTTTTAATGTATTGAATAAAGTTTTCATAATCAGAAATATGTTCGCCGACTTCCAGACCGATTCTAGCATAATCCTTCATATATAAATCCTCCTTTAAAAAACGGCCGGAAGACCGGCCGCATTATGAATATTTTTACATGCTTTATTTGCATATTACTTTAAACATGAAATATGGGTTTTACACCGTTGCTTTTCTCTTTTAATAAATCAATTTCTTCCGGAGTGACCGGTTTAAAGTCTTTACCTACTTCCATTGCCCATCGAAGATATTCTATATATCCGGGTGTGAGGGCAGCGGTTACCGGTTGACTTAATGTGAATCGTAATGTTATTTGTGCCAAATCTTTTTCTTCCACCGGCATATACCAAGCCTTCGGATATTCTTTGTAATTTTCCGGGCGGACTGTATGAGCCATACCCTTTAGTGCTAAACGAGCCACATTCTTCTTTACCGCGGCTTCCATAATTTTGTCACCAAATCCGTTTGTAAAATGACATACCCAATTAACCGGGAACAAAGTGGAGTCAAAATCAAATTGCTCCATTAAGTATATTGCGGCTTCCTCTGAGTGGACAGAAAAACCCAAGTAACGGACATAACCTTTTTCACGTGCACGAATAAAGGTTTCCATGGCTCCGTTAGGGCCTAAGCAAGTTTTAGCATCTTCAACATTGTTGATACCGTGAAGTTGATACAAGTCAAAATGATCGGTTCTCAATTTCTTTAATGAATCTTGTAACTCTGATTCAGCTTCCTTCGCTGTTCTCATGGTGGTTTTACATGCTAAAAACACACCGTTTCGTTTCCCTTCCAATCCCGGTCCCATTCTGTCTTGAGAATTACCGTAAGTGGGAGCAACATCAAAATAATTGATGCCGTTATCGATGGCTTCTGCGATGTAATCATTTGCTTCTTCTTGAGTTACCTTGGACACTAAAATGCCACCGAATCCGATGACAGATAACATTTCCTTATTCTTATATTCCCTTTTCAACATAATACGCCACTTTTCCTCCTTTTATTAAATATAACGACAATTGATACTTTATGATTCATCTTACCACAATAATCGTTCAGTGAAAAATATTTCTATGAAGATCGAAGATGGTTTTATTTGAGGTTATGTAAGAAGAGAAAAAAGAGAATTAAAAAGAGAGAACAGTATATGATGCTTGTCCTCTCTAGTGTGATCAATTATAGAACTTTTGCTAAGAAACTATGCAATCTTGGGCTTTTTGGGTTATTAAACAACTCTTTGGGTGTGTTTTCTTCTATAATTTTTCCTTCATCCATGAAAATGGCTCTTGTGCCTACTTCGCGGGCAAATCCCATTTCATGTGTTACCACCACCATAGTGATGCCGCTTTGGGCTAGATTTCTCATAACATCCAGAACTTCACCTACCATCTCCGGATCCAATGCGCTGGTAGGTTCGTCAAACAACATCACATCCGGTTCCATACACAATGCCCGTACAATGGCAATTCTTTGTTTTTGCCCACCGGACAATTGGGAAGGATAGGCGTCCTTACGATCGGCTAATCCTACTCGTTCTAAAAGCACCCTGGCATTGTCGATTGCTTTTTCTTTGGGCAACTTCAATAACTTCACCGGACCTAGGATCATATTATCCAACACTGTCATGTGAGGAAACAGATTGAATTGTTGAAACACCATGCCCATCTTTTGACGGTGCTTGTTGATATCTACCTTCGGATTGGTAATATCAACATTTTCGAAAAACACCTTGCCCCCTGTGGGTACTTCCAATAGATTTAAACAACGTAAAAAGGTAGATTTTCCGCTTCCGGAAGGGCCGATGACAACAGCGACATCTCCTTTTCGTATCTCGGCGTCCACTCCGTCAAGTGCTTTTTGTTCGCCAAAATATTTTTGTAAGTTTTCCACTCGTATCAAAACATCATCGTTCACTGTTCCGTAGCCTCCTTTCCATGATTGTTACACCTTTTGTCAAGAAGACCACCATGATAAGGTAGATTAGTGCAACAGCAAGTAAAGGCATTAACGCATCATATGTTCGACCTCGTATGATATCTCCGCCTTTTGTCAAATCCTGCAAGGCTATGTACCCTGAAACAGATGTCTCCTTTAACAAAACAATAAACTCGTTTGCCAGAGCAGGAAGCACATTTTTAAACGCTTGTGGTATCACAATATACCACATGGTTTGAGCATAGGTAAACCCTAAGCTGCGACCGGCTTCCGTTTGACCTTCGTCTACCGACATAATTCCCGAACGGACAATTTCGGCTACATAAGCACCGGAATTGATACCGAATGCGATTATGGCGGCAACAACCTTGTTGATATTAACGGAAGCAAATATAACAAAATAGATGATTAAAAGCTGGACTACAACAGGAGTGCCCCGAATAACAGTCAGATAAACCTGAGAAAACCAATTTAAAAACTTCAGCTTTCCCGTTTTATCATGGGTGGAGCGAATAAGGGCAATCGTAAAGCCTAATACAATGCCGATCAAAACAGCAAAAAATGTCACCTTAATGGTGACACCCAATCCGTCCCATAAGTATTTCCATCGGTTGTCAGTTATAAAGTTGTTTATAAACTTTGCTTGTATTAATTCAAACCAATCTATAAAGTTTAATTTTAGCTGTTCTATCCAATCGGCCAAAGGTAATCTCCTCATTCCATAAAAAAAATTAATAAATCAAGGGGCGGTACAGATCCGCCCCTTGCGGTACAGTTTCATACTTTAATCAGCGGTAATATATTTGTCAATAATGCTTTTAAGAGTACCGTCCTCTGTCAATTCAGCTAATGCGTCATTGATCTTTTTCAATAAATCATCATTCTTCTTTGATATTGCAATTGCATATTCTTCTTCTGTATATGCTTCCGGCAATATTTTTAATCCTTCGTTTTGTTTCACAAAGACTTTAGCCGGTTCGTTGTCAATAACCACTGCATCCACTTTGCCCTGCAACAATGCTTGGACAGCCTCTACACCCTTGCTGTAACGTTGTACATCAGCATCCGGGTAATCATCTGTAACATAAATGTCACCGGTGGTGCTTTCTTGAACACCTACCGACTTGTTAGCCAAATCATCCGGCCCGGTAATTTTTGAATTCTCGGTAACAATGATGGCTTGATAAGCTTTGGTATAGGGAGTAGAAAAGTTAACACTTAATAGGCGGTCTTCTCGAACCGTCATACCTGCCAAGCCGATATCCACTTTTCCTGTTTGAACTGCAGTGATGATAGAACCAAACTCCATGTCTTCCACTTTAAGCTCCATATCAAGCTTGTCAGCAATCGCTTGGGCAATCTCCACATCAATACCTACGATAGCTTCGTTTTCATAATATTCGTAGGGTGGGAAAGCTGCATTAGTAGCCATGGTCAACACTCCGTCGTCTTTGCTTGAGCAAGCGGTGAACGACAACAGCATGCAAGTTGATAAAGCGATTAGAACTATTTTCTTCAAAGTACACATTTTACATTCTCCTTCACAATAGATAAAATGAAACATTTCAATTTCATCATTATAGTATATTTATGCATGGTATTCAAGTTCATTCTGCATAACCAGAAACATTTCTCAACTATTTTAACTATTCCTTAATTTTTTTTCATTCATTTTTTATTGAAATTGTCAAAAAGTTCGGGAATTGATTTTTTCCCAAGACTCTAATTGCAAGGGCACCTTTATTTATTATGGGTATACTTAGAGGGTGAAAAAGAGATATTAAAAGATGAAAATGATTCCTGATCAGGGTCAGTCATATCGTGTTAAAAAATTATCAAAATATATTGTTAAATTATTGACAAACTATAATGGGCAACATATAATGGAATTGAAGATAAGTTTCATGCAAATTGAAAGAAATTAAGTGAGAAGTCTGAAAGTTGGAGGTAGGGACATGAGTAACAAAGAAGAAACGAAGAAAGCAACAAATGTCGACATCACGGAGATGATTGACAAGTTGGTAATGAATGCTCAGGAAGCTCTTGCTGAATACATGAAGTTGGATCAAGAGCAAGTGGATCAAATTGTCCATGCCATGACACTGGCAGGGTTGGATCATCATATGTTCTTAGCTAAGATGGCTATCGAAGAAACCGGAAGAGGTGTTTTCGAAGACAAAGTCATCAAAAATATGTTCTCCACTGAATATATATACCATAATATCAAGGATGAGAAAACCGTGGGCATTATCGAAGAAAATGAGTTGGAAGGTTATGTGGAAGTGGCTGAACCTGTAGGAGTGGTAGCCGGTGTGACCCCTGTCACGAATCCCACATCTACCACTATGTTCAAATCTATTATTTGTGCCAAAACAAGAAACCCCATCATATTCGCTTTTCATCCTTCGGCACAAAGATGCTCCCTTGAATCAGCTCGCTTATTGCGAGATGCAGCAATTAAAAACGGAGCACCGAAAAATTGTATTCAATGGATCGAAACCCCTTCATTAGATGCAACAAACACGCTGATGAAGCATAACGGCGTATCGCTGATCCTTGCAACCGGAGGTTCCGGTATGGTCAAATCGGCGTACAGCGCAGGAAAACCGGCTTTAGGTGTAGGTCCCGGGAATGTCCCTTGTTATATTAATAAAAACGTGGATGTAGAACGCGCTTGTACGGATCTGATTATTTCCAAGACTTTCGACAACGGTATGATCTGTGCATCGGAACAAGCGGTGATCGTCGACCAAGATATTGCACCGGAATTTGAAAAGTACATGAAAAAATATCACTGTTATTTTCTGAATGAAGAAGAAACCGAATTGGTGACAAAGCATGTGATCAATTTGGATAAAATGGCAGTGAACGGAGCGATTGTTGGAAAATCTGCATATGAGATTGCAACAGGTGCCGGAGTCACTGTGCCGGTAGAAACCAAAATTTTAATTGCCCGTCTGCCGGAGCCATCGCTAAAATATCCTCTTTCACTAGAGAAATTATCTCCTGTTTTAGCCTACTTTGTTTGTAAGGATGATAAACAAGGTTTTGAATATGCAGATGCAATGATCGAGTTAGGCGGATTAGGACACTCGGCTGTAATTCATTCGGATGATGATGAATTATGCAAAGCATACGGAAATGCAATGCGAGTAGGACGTATCATAGTGAATTCGCCGTCTTCCCAAGGTGCCATCGGTGATATATACAACTCTATCAATCCGTCGTTGACTTTAGGATGCGGATCTTTTGGTAGAAATTCAACAACGGCGAATGTCTCGTCGGTGAACCTGATCAATCGTAAAAAGGTTGCGCAAAGGAGAGTCAATATGCAATGGTTTAAGATCCCACCCAAGATTTATTTTGAAAGAGGTTCCATCCAATACCTTGAGAATATGCCTAATATATCTCGTGCCTTCATTGTTACGGATCAGACGATGATGAAGCTGGGCTATGTGGATAAAGCCTTGTATTATTTAAGAAAACGCAAGAATTTAGTTCATTGCGAAATATTTGATGAGGTGGAGCCGGATCCCTCATTGGATACCATTAACAAAGGTGTGCAAGCCATGAACAATTTTAAGCCGGATGTTATTATTGCCCTCGGGGGAGGGAGCGCCATTGATGCTGCCAAGGGAATGTGGTTGTTCTATGAACACCCTGAAACATCCTTCGGAGGCCTACGGTTAAAGTTTATGGATATTCGCAAAAGAGCTTTTAATTTCCCCAATTTGGGTAAAAAGGCTCAAATGGTTGCAGTTCCTACCACTTCGGGTACAGGTAGTGAAGTGACTTCCTTCTCGGTTATTACCGACAAAAATAACGGAAATATCAAATACCCCTTAGCCGATTATGAGCTGACACCGGATGTGGCTATCATTGATCCGCAGTTTGTAGCAACTATGCCGAAATCTATAACTGCGGACACAGGAATGGATGTATTAACTCATGCCATAGAAGCATTTGTTTCGGTTATGGCATCAGATTATACCAACGGATTGGCCATAAAGGCTATTGAACTGGTATTTAAATATCTAGCTAGAAGCTATGATAATCCAGAAGACAAGGTGGCACGTGAAAAGATCCATAATGCGTCTTGTATAGCAGGAATGGCTTTTTCCAATGCATTTTTAGGAATTAACCACTCTTTGGCACATAAGATTGGAGGGGAATTCCATATTTCCCACGGTCGGGCCAATGCGATTTTATTACCTCATGTAATCCGTTATAATGCGCAAATCCCTACGAAATTTCCCATATTTCCGAAGTATGAGAAATTCTCGGCAGACTACAGATATGCTCAAATATCTCGAAGGATGGATTTCGGAGGTACAACACAAGAAGAGCAGGTCCAAACATTGGTTGATGCCATAGAGAAGCTGATGAAACACTTGAATATACCATTATCCTTCAAGGAGTGCGGGATTGATGAGAAAAAATATATGGAGAAAATTCCACAGTTAGCTGAAAGAGCATTCGAAGATCAATGCACTACTGCAAACCCCCGCTACCCGCTGGTAACCGAACTGGAGGCAATACTAAGAAATGCTTGGTAAAAGGGGACGGTTCTGTAACCGTTTAACATTTTGAGTTGATTTATAAAGGGAACACTTTTCTAAAAATGATAATTAGATGAGAAGTGTCCCTTTTTTGGTGTATAATAAAATCATAGTAAACGGCCGTCTAAATACGACCGGAAAGGCAGGAAGAATCATGGCTAAAAATATCCCTTGGGATAGTCGGATTACTTGGTATTATTATACGGACAAACACACTTCGCCTCAATGTTCTGAAAAAGACATTGAAAAAGAGGCTGCTGCAATGCGTGAGCTGGGAATTGATATCATACTGTTGAGTAACAAAACTCACTTTCGATTTAACTTTTACCCATATTGGGATAAGATTGTCGAGACACTGGGAAAAATCACCCGGGCATTCCACAAATATGATATCAAAGTGGTGGAGCATCATTCTTGCAGTTTGACCCATATTCCATTATCAAAAGAGGAATGGGAAATCAAGAAGGATCAGATTGACGGACTTTCCGATGACGGTATATATGCGAAAGAGTGGGAATATGTGGAGGATTGGATCACGTCCGATGGGGAAATCGACGGTGTAAAAGTTTCTTCTTTTCTGCAAATCCATGGGGGCACTCATGATTTGTCTCCCACCCAGTATGATACCCATGTGGTTTGCTACAATAATGAAGATTACCGCCGCATATACTTTAAACACTTAGAAGACATTTATGCAGCCGGTGTAGACGGCATTATGACGGACGACGTACAATTTTTTGCCCAAGGAAATGCCTGTGCATGCCCGACTTGTCGTAAATTGTTCAAAGAATGGACCGGTTATGAAATGCCTGAGAGCAAGGAAGAATGGGTTGATCGTTTCATGAATAACTTCGATGATCCGCGATATGTTGCTTTTGACCAATTTCGCAGAGACAGTGCCATTCGTTTTCAGCGGGACGTAGATGCTCATTTCCGATCGTTAGGTTTAAATTTATTACGACCTAACTACATATCTAATGAAATCACAAGTAATTACTCGGCATATCCTTTTTCTAACTGTGCTGATCTTTGGGATGTCATGTTCCAAGAGAATGTTTCAAATTCCATCATAAAGTATTCTTGGCCTTACTATGCATGTGAAGCGGTCCATCGATATGCATTTGCTTCGCAAAATGACATTCCGTCCATGTCCATGTTCTATTGCAACACCCCGAGCGACATATATTTTTCCTTTGCTTTATGCTCAAGCTGGGGACAGCTTTTTAACCCGTCATTGACAAGAACCGATGATATGGTTGCTGCGGAAGGCCTGGCAAGAAGTTTTGAGAAGAAATATCCGGAGTTGGTATATGACCAAAAAAAACAAAGTGATGTAGCTGTTATGTTCTCTATGAAGACAAGAGATCTGATTGCAAATGCACCATCTGTCATGAATGGCGTCATGGCGTGGTTGCAATCGGTCTATTTCACCCAAAGAACACCTGCTTTTGTATTGGAGGAACAATCTTTACAAGAATGGCAAAACCATAAGGTGATTGTTCTCCCCCATGTGATTATGATGAGTGATGATGAAATTATTCGTGCGAGAGAATATGTAAAATCCGGTGGAACGTTGGTATGGGTTGGCTCTTGCGGTATAAAGACTCCGGAAGGATTTAACCGTTCTTTGGAGGATGTAAAAAAACTGTTAGGATGTAGGACGGATATACGTCCAATAGAAGAAAAAACTGCCGTAGTGGGCTTTAATGGTGAAAAACTCTATGAAATGACATATGGCCTAGCATACGATCACTCTGATGCATTATCTACTATTGGTAACGATACGGTTATCGCCCAAGAGCGTTTAGGTTTCGGTGAGATCCTTTTCCTCGGCGCACAAACTAATCTATTACCGTACCACCAAAATGTGCACATTGATTCCAATCCGAAATCTCCAAATTTCTATACCGGTTTGACTAGACAATATTGTGGAGAAATTTTAGAAAAGTCTTTGGGTAAAATATTGGACTACGTTGTGAAAACACCGGGTATCCAACGCATTCAAGGTGATTATCTGACTGCGTTATATAAGAGTGCAGATCAAAACCATACCATTGCTCATTTGGTGGCAGTTGAGAACACTCTCTGTAAAAATACCGATATTCGAGTTGGTATGAAAGACCCCATCAGCCGCTTCGACCCTTGGGCCGGTGCCATCGGAAACAAAGCATTCTGTTTGAAGTTCCTTTGTGAATACCAACCGGCAAAGGTAAGACTTTTATCACCGGAATGGGCTGTAAACAAAAAACCGTTGGAAATGTATGTGGATTTTACATACAATGACGGAGTGGTATCCGTTCAAATCCCTGATAATACATTCTCCGGATACTTAATAACGGATGCTGTGAGGGGATAAAAAAACAGTTATGCATATTAACAGATTGATGATGCTAAGGGATCTTGATTGATCCCTTTTGTTTTTTAAAACTCCTTATATTGCCGTATTGCATGATTATGGATTGAAGAGTTCTTTTGTTCATGTTAGAATTTAAAGAAGATCAAGGAGGTGTTTCTTATATGACCGTTAAATTGAACTTACTGCGTTTGGAAAAAGAAATTATCGCTTTTGAAAATAGACCGTTACAAAAAGGTAAAATCATATTTTATGGTGATTCAGCTTTTACTCGTTGGAATGATCGATTTGGTGTTACTCCTTTGGAAGAAGTGATCACCGGAACATTGAACCATGGGTTCGGATCGGCGACAGCGGAGGAAATGCTGTACTTTTATGCACGTGCAATAAAGCCTTTCGTACCTAAAGCGATTGTATATAAAGCATTTAGCAACGATGCTGTTAACGGATATTCACCTGAGGAAATCTTGTTCTTAAGTGAGCGGATATTGGAGTACGCCAGAAGAGACTTTCCCGGTATTAAATTCTTTTTGACTGCACCTTTTTATCACTACGGTCAATACCCCAAATTACCGAATTATCATAAGGACCGGGTATTATTTGATCAAATGTTAAAGGATTATGCTGACAAGCATGAAGATTGTGTGTATTTTAGTGTAATGGATGATCCTCGTTTTACTGTTGATGAAAAAATAGGCCCAAATGCATGCATCAAAAGAGAATTATTCCAAAAGGACGGAATCCATTTCAATCAACAAGGCTTTGACTTGTTTGCAGATTTTTTGAAAAATATTCTCAAGGATACGATTTGAATTTAGACTTAAATATTTAATTAAGAAGGAATGATTGATTATGAAGAAAAAAATAGTAGTAGGCTCTTTACGCCAAGAAACCAATTCGTTTAGTCCGGTGATCACCGTTGAAGATCATTTCTCAGTCTCTAAGGGTCAGGACATGTTGAACAAGATTGCTGTTACTGAGATGTTTGAAAATGCCGGTTTCGAGGTGATACCTACAATATGTGCTTACGCCATACCATCCGGTAAAGTAGACCAAAAGGCATATGTTGGTTTTAAACAATCTATCCTGGACGGTATTCCAAGAGACGGAAGCGTCGCCGGTGTTTGGTTATACTTACACGGTGCTATGAATGTTGTGAATATCGGAAGTGGAGAAGGACCTTTAGTGGCGGAAATCCGTCGTTTGGTAGGCCCGGGTGTTCCCATTGCAGTAGCATTGGATTTTCATGCGAACAACACAGAAGAACTCATACAAAACGCAAATATCATCTGTGGATACCGCACTGCTCCTCATGTGGACGGGATACAAACGCAACAAAGAGCTGCCGATTTATTACTTCGGTGCATTAAGGAGAATGTGTTACCGCAATGTGTCATGGTGCGTCCTCCTTTATTATTTCCCGGAGAAATGGTTACAACCGGAGTGGAACCTGCGAAGTCTTTGATTGCCGAGTTGGACAAGATTGAGGCACAAGAAGGTGTATGGACAGCTTCATTGTTTGGATGTATGCCTTGGACAGATGCTCCAAACGCAGGTTCAAGTGTAGTGGTATGTGGTTTAAAGGAAAGCAAGACTCCTCTGAAAGAAGCAAAAAGATTAGCACGAATGTTTTGGAATGCAAGAGAAAGGTTTGGATTTGAAGAAACAGCCGCGCAACCGGAGAAAGCGATTCAAATGGCTTGTGCAATGACGGATTCACCGGTATTCATCAGTGATTCCGGGGATAATGTCACCGGAGGCGCAGCCGGAGATAATGCTTATTTTTTAAACTTGCTTCTTCAGCATCAATGTAAAAATACCTTGGTTGCAGGCATCACAGATCAACCTGCCACAGAAAAATTCTATGCATTATCTGTAGGAGAATCATTAGAGACTTCCATAGGAGGAACACTAGATTCAAACAGTACGGCTGTGACCATAAAAGGAACTTTGAAATGCAAAGGGATTTTTGAAAGGGATAGCAAACCCGGTATGAAATATGTTTTAGTGGAAACCGATGGCATTGATATCATATTGACTGAAACGAGGAGTTCCTTTACAACCCAAGATATTATTGAAAAGACAGGAGCAAAGGTTTCGGATTATCACATGATCGTGGTGAAATTAGGATACTTGTTCCCGGATTTAAGACGAATAGCCAAAGGCGCCGTCATGGCATTAACAACTGGAAATTGCGGTTTGCAGATGGATCGATTTGATTTTCATCACATACACCGCCCTATGTACCCTGTGGACAAGGACTTTGATTGGGAACCATAATATATGGCACAAGGAGCTCGTTTATGAACGGCGAACACAAATTCAAGTCGGTAAGTGCCAATCCTACCAATCCGAAATGGGGAAAATTGATCCGAAGGGAGTCCGGATTATATCACCGGAAGAACGACATACGCAGTGAATTTAACCGGGATTACAACCGGATTTTGCATTGCAATGCATACAGAAGATTGAAGCATAGACACAGGTTTTTTTCGCTACTTCCAATGACCATATTTGTACGCGTTTAGAGCATGTCAATCATGTTTCCTCTGTCAGTTACACCATTTCGGAATACCTAGGTTTAAATACTGAGTTAACCACTGCCATTGCAACCGGTCATGACCTAGGTCATACTCCTTTCGGGCATGTCGGCGAACATGTTTTAAAAGATATTCTTGATAAGGAGATAAACATCACCTTTTGGCACGAAGGTAACAGCCTTCGTTTTGTGGATCGATATGAAACATTACCGGATCCTGAAGGGAATGAGCGTAATTTAAATTTGACCTATGCTGTGAGAGACGGTATTGTATGCCATTGTGGGGAGGTGGATGAAAACATTTTGCATCCTCGTGATCAATACATGGATTTGTATGATATAAAGGATGCGGGAAAATATGCACCGTATACTTGGGAAGGATGTGTGGTCAAAATATCCGATAAGATATCCTACCTGGGCCGTGATATAGAGGATGCAATGACTTTAGGCATACTGAACGAGTCACAGCTGGATCAATTGTCTTTTATTATTGAAAAAACATTAAAAACAAATTTGAAATATGTCTTAAACAATACAGTGGTTATGCATGAGTTTATTATGGATCTGTGCCGTGAAAGTTCTCCGGATAAAGGTATTTGTATTTCTTCCAAATATTTTGATTTTATGAATGCCTTGAAGGAATTCAATTATGCCAACATATATAAACACGAGCGATTGAAAACCTATTCAAAATATGCCGGACTTATTCTACATTCCATATTTGATGTACTAAAAAAAATGTACGATAGCGAAAATCCTTTAGATCCTTTATTACAAAACCGCGGATTTTACCCTACTATGATTTCCTATTTTATAGACTGGCTATTAAAATATTCCGATTTGCGGGAAAGACCGGACTTGCCGGAGCTCTATGGTGAAAAGATGAGTAAATATAAAAACCATGTGATCTATTACCTTCGAAATAAGCAAGATTACATTATGGCGATTGCTGATTATATATCAGGTATGACCGATTCCTTTGCTATTAAAGTTTTTCAAGAGTTGACTGACTTTTAATACCATAAGAAAGATAAAAGATTCATGACATCAATTGTGTACTATATAAAAAGATCAAACCGAAGAAGTATATCTGTAGAAATAACTAGAGACTTGAAAGTCTTGGTTCGTTCACCTCTTAAAATGCCGGATCGTGAGATCCGGGAGTTTGTTGAAAAACACAGCGGTTGGATTTTAAAAAGCATAGAAAAACAAAAGAATGCTGTAACCATGAGATATGATCCTACAGAAGAAGAAATTCAAGCCTTAATAAATCGTGCAATGCGTGAGCTACCGAACAAAGTGGAATATTACGGTAATATTATGGGTTGCAAACCGGGTAGGATTACAATCACTTCGGCTAAGACAAGATTCGGCAGTTGCAGTGCTCAAAACAATATAAGTTTTTCATGGAGATTGATGCTTTATCCGGAAGCAGCAATTGATTATGTAGTTGTTCATGAACTTGCCCATATAAAACACAAGAATCATGGCAAGGATTTTTATGCCTTCATCGAGTCTGTTCTACCGGACTACAAAAATAGAAAAGAATTATTAAAAACCTAACAAGGATGATAAACATTACTCGCCGATAATTTTTATTAAAACTTGCTTGCTCCTCTTACCGTCAAACTCGTAATAAAAGATTTGCTCCCATGTTCCGAAATCCAATACTCCTTTTGTTATTGCAACCACAACCTCACGACCCATAACGGTTCTTTTAAGGTGTGCATCGGCATTGTCTTCGTAACCGTTATGCCGGTATCGGTTATAAGGCTTTTCCGGTGCCAAGCCTTCCAACCAATCTTCAAAATCGTTGTGTAGTCCTGATTCATCATCATTGATAAAAACTGATGCGGTGATGTTCATTGCATTTACTAAAACGAGTCCTTCTTTTACTCCGGATTCTGTGACGGCTTCTTGCACCTTTTCGGTGATGTTGACCATGCCCCGTCGAGTGGATAGATGAAATTGTAGTTCTTTGCGATAACTTTTCATATTGCCTCACTTTGATTCTATATTTCTTCTTTTTCTTACTCTATTATACTGGTAATCAGTATATAATAGAGTAAGAAAACCATAGGAGTATATTATGTCTGACACATTTTTTGTTTCGCTATCACTAAATGAAGCTGCAGGAATGATACAAAAAGGAGTCGTAGGGGGAAGTATCACCGGAGAACTGATCGACAACTATTCAATATCATCACCGGATGGATGCATGGTGAAGGTAATGGTATTTGAAAAGCATTATTATCGTGCAGGGAACCGTTTGACATTAACCGTTACTTTAGATACGTAAATTCCGCAAAATAATTTTAGGTGCATAAGATAATTTGTATTGCAAAAGTTGTAAACCCGCTTAGAAAGCGGTTTTTTATTTGTTTTACCCCTTGCAATTTTCCCAAAATACACCTATAATATAGATAGTATTATAGGTGTATTTTGGAGGTCAGAATGCATATTATAGAAAACAAGAATAAGCATGCGGGGAAAACGTATTGTTACGCCAGTGAATGCAAATGGAACAAGGTTACAAAGAAATATGACAAACCCAGGATTTCTATTGGACGTGTTGAAGGTGAACCGCCTTCCTTTGTACCAAATAAGAGAACTCTGGAGCTGTTCAAAATGGAAGCTGATAAGCCGGCAGAATTGTCAGTCGGTGAAAAGTTAATCATATCCGCTATTATCACAAAATACGGTGATGAAGTCAGAGAAAAATCCAAAGACGCTATAATCAAGCAATCAGTTGATATGTCCAAGACTGCGCGAGCAGTCTTTTTAGGTCCGGCTATGGTTTTCGGAGACATTTCACAGCGGTACCAGCTTCAACAAATGCTAATACGGGCATTCGGCGAAGACAATGCTCTGACCATCCTCTCGCTGGCCTGGTATATTGCGGCTGAGGGAAGTGCGTTAAGCAACAGTGATGTATGGCTCGAACGTTTTGAGAATCCCGCGGGTCACTCGGTCAGCAGTCAAGAAATAACCAGACTTTTGGATAGCATGGACATGGACGGTATGCTGACATTCTACAAAGAATGGGTGGCCGGATTTGAAAAGAAGGGTGAAAAGACACTCTACGATTTAACGTCGATTTCGTGTTATGGGCGGAATATCGATATGGCCGGTTGGGGGTATAACCGCGACAAAGAAGATTTACAACAGGTCAATTACGCTCTCCTTTGTTTGCGTAATACAGCCATGCCGTTGTTCGCCTGGCCTCTGGACGGCAGCATATCAGATGTGAAAACGCTTCAGAACACATTACAGTTTCTTGAAAAGCTTGATTACAATCCGGATTGTCTTATGTTGGATCGAGGGTTTTCCAGTATGGAGAACATCACATTTATGTTGAAAAAGAGACACACTTTCCTACAAGCTGTCCGTGTCAATGCCGGATGGATACGTGAGATAATAGATGCGGGACGTGAAACCCGTTTGCGCCCCGATTCCATGAGGAAAGCCGGCGACAGAACATACTATGTGAGTACAACCAAGTGTCAATGGGTGACAATGATGAAAACAAACAAGAAGGGGGTATCGGAGGAGGTAACGTTTGTCTATATATGCAGTAATGCCAAAGGAGAAAAATACAGCGCCAAGGAGAATGAACAAATCCTCTCCCAACATGCATGTACGGTTCATGTGTTGTTTTGCCAGGATCTAGTGGGATCACAATGGGACAGCTTTATGGGAAAACTCAATGCAGAGTATGAACGGCTGAGTGCTGATGAAGATTCCGAACCTGCAAGTGAGTTTAAGTGTTATTTCGTATTAGAAAAAAAGAAGTGGGCTAGAAAAAGGACAGTTGATTTCAATATGGAAAAGATTTTGCAACACAGGAATCTGTACGCAGGGCACACTTGCTTTATTACGAATGACAAAACGATAGCGACAGCTGAGCAATCGTTGGAAGAATACTCAACGCGCGACTATATAGAAAAAGACTTTGACGAAATGAAGAATGACCTTGATATGCGAAGGATCCGAGTTCATACTGACGGCAGAATGAGGGCGCGGTTGTTCATACAATTTATTGCCGAGATATTCATAAGGGAAATCAGGGTGAGACTTAGCCTGTCGGAAGAATGCAAGAAAATGACCAGAAAGCAAATCATCTCCCATATTAAAGGTATCTACAAAATCAAGTTCACAGGAAAGTATAGGGATGTACATCCGGAATTATCAAAGTCCCAACGTGCAATTTTAGAAGCCCTGGAGATTAGAGATTCCAGATGATACACCTATAATCTTTATGGGAATTTAGG
>CALCRE010000283.1 GCA_937894465.1 uncultured Clostridia bacterium | reverse complement strand
ATGTCAAAGGGTAGAATTTACTTTAGGAAAGTGGAACTTACCTTGAAAATCAACCAGACCTCGTTTCCGAAGTCTTCATTTAGGAGAAACATTTATTTAGAGGCATGATCTACCTGGATTCGTTTTTTGATACTTTGAAAAAATTCAACAATTTTAAATCGTATATTCGGCTCTCCGGAAGAGTCAAGAAATATGACTTTGGCATTTTCATCAGATATGGACTGAACAAAAAGCTGTACTTTCTCCTTTTCAATTAATCCTAATGATCCTTCCGGAAAACATAAAGGAGGATACAATACACACCACCAGTTTTCACCGCATGATTGTCCGATTTCAATACGCAATGCGCTGTATAAACCGGATGGTAGTGCAAAATTATCATATTCTTTTACGGGGAAATAAAAGTCTCCGTAAGAAGTGACAGTAGGGTAATCGTAGCCGTGCTCTAAAACCGTTTGCTGTGCAACTTCGTTAATCTCATCCAAGCGGCTTTTAATAAAAAACTCAGCTTTGCTCAAATCACTTTCATCCACCGGGAATCCTTGGGTATTTTGTTTCAAGTATGTGAGAACATTATCCCTCACCTTCAATTTCAATTCTTGATCCTGCGGGTGATTGCTGTTAGCGACTACATGAAGACGGATCACATTGTCCGAAAGGGTTCGAACTACATGCTGTGAATACACATCCATGGATGTGACGAACAAACAGATCACCAAGAATATTATTGCAAATACATAAACCACCTTATTCATTTTTTTTACCCCGATTCATTCATTTCTTATTATGTATTCTTACCAAATGATTCCTTACTATACAGGGGAAATAGAAAAAAACCTTCGAAGATCGAAGGTTTTTATATTTTGCTTTTGTTCATGTCATTTTAGTTTTGATTATCTTTTTAAGCTTTTTTATTCTTCAAGGAAGCCTTGATAAAGTCTCGATATAAAGGATGGGCCCTGTTCGGTCTGGATTTGAATTCCGGATGGAACTGAACGCCCACGAACCAAGGATGATCTTTTAATTCGATCATTTCCACCAGTTTTCCGTTAGGTGATATACCGGATAATATCATGCCGTTTTGTTGAAGCAGTTCACGGTAATCATTATTTAATTCATAACGGTGACGATGTCTTTCGGTAATCATGTTCGTTTGGTAAATTTCATAGGCTTTCGTACCTTCCTTGATTTTGCACGGATATACGCCTAACCGCATTGTGCCGCCTTTATCTTCGATATCTCTTTGTTCATACATCAAATTAATGACGGGATTTGCCGTGTTCTTATTAAATTCCGAACTGTTTGCATCTTTCAAATTCAAAACATTCCTTGCAAAATCCACGATGGCCATTTGCATACCCAAGCAAACACCAAAATAAGGAACCTTATGTTCACGAGCATATTGAGCGGCAATGATTTTTCCTTCTATTCCCCGTTCTCCGAATCCACCGGGAACCAATATACCATCCACACCCACCATCTTTTCAGCAACATTATCGCAGGTAACGAATTCCGAATTGATCCACTCTACTTTAACACGGCTGTCATTTTCCAATCCACCATGGCTTAAAGCTTCGCATACACTTAAATAAGCATCCGGTAATTCTACATATTTACCTACAACGGCGATCTTTACAGTTTTACTTAGGCCTTTTTGCCTCTTAACAAGATTTCTCCACTCGGTTAAGTCCGGTTCTTTGCACTTTAAATCCAGTTTTGAACACACGATATCGGTTAGGCCTTCATCTTCGAGCATTAAAGGTACTTCATAAATATGCTCGGCATCAAGATTTTGGATTACCCGATTAGCCGGTATATTGCAGAACAAACCGATTTTTTCTTTAATATCGTGACTCAAGGGGTATGCTGTACGGCAAACAATGACATTAGGTTGGATACCGATACTTCTTAATTCCTTTGTACTGTGCTGTGTCGGCTTTGTTTTTAACTCTCCGGAATTAAACAAGGTTGGAACTAATGTAACATGGATATACATAACGTTCTCGCTGCCGATTTCAAAATTGACTTGTCGAATGGCTTCTAAGAAAGGTTGACTTTCAATATCACCTACCGTGCCCCCGATTTCAGTAATAACAATATCGGTCAAACCGGAATTACCGACTTTATATATACGGTCTTTAATTTCATTTGTGATATGAGGGATAACTTGAACCGTTCCACCTAGAAAATCCCCTCTTCTTTCCTTATTTATAACGGACCAATATATTTTACCGGTTGTTACATTCGAGTCCTTGTTTAAATTTTCATCTATAAACCGTTCATAGTGCCCAATATCCAGGTCAGTCTCTGCTCCGTCATCGGTTACAAAAACCTCTCCATGCTGATAAGGGCTCATGGTACCAGGATCCACATTAATATACGGATCAAACTTCTGATTCGTAACGCGAAAGCCTCTAGCTTTCAGCAATCTTCCTAATGAAGCTGCGGTGATTCCCTTTCCCAACCCGGAAACAACCCCTCCGGTTATAAATATATATTTTACTGACATAATTCCTCCAAAACCTCTCTACTACAAAGCTATATAAATCAATTTACACAAAAATATTACGGATTAAGATTTGACTCATCCGCAATATTTCCGGTGCTCATTATATAATTAATCGTTTAATATATCAAGAGCTTTTAACAATTGTTTGTCCGCATCCATTTTAATTTTTGCCAAATCCTCATTCAAGGCTTTTTGTGTTTCAATGTCTATCACACCTGAAGCTGACAATCCTGAATTCTTCTGATACAGCTTAACAATCCCTTGAGTCTTTTCATCCAAAACATCATTGTTAAGCTCCGTTTGATAACCAAGGGTCCTCAAAATATACTTCGTCAGCAAAATTTCAACTCCAGTGTCATTTAAATTGTAATTTTTCAAACAGTACAAGTCACTTAAGGAGTCTATGTACACATCATTCACATACTTGGTGTTCAATATGACTTTGTTGGGTCTTACACCTATATTGTTAATGCTTCTGCCGATAGGGGTCAGATATTCACCTACAGTCAGCTTTAGATAACCCATTATGTATTGCTCAGGAATAAAAATTCCTAAGTTGAATAAATCGTAATAATTAATCAGTGGTATTTCGGTGGCTTCATAACATATTTGGTAAGCTTCGTAATTAACAATGGGAATGATCTGTTGAAACACGGATTTCCCGTATGTCTTTTCTCCGATCAGCGTTCCTGAGAAAGTATCTCGAATCGCTCCTGCCACCAATTCCGAAGAACTTGCTGAAAAACCGTTCACTAAAACCGCCAAATTGTAAGGATTCTCGGTCAAGTTGCTCGTATATACCACATCCTGTGTGTCCTCGGATTCATAATCCAACGTAGCGATGATACCACCCGGTACAAAATGTTTTGCAACATTGACAGCTGCCTGCACACTTCCACCGCCATTGTTTCTCAAATCCAATATAATGTTTTTAATACCGGCTTGATCCACTTGAGCCATAGCTTTGTCAAAATATTTATCAGCATCAAAAGAAAATGTTGTAATCTTTATGTATGCAGTGTTGTCATCGATAACCTTATATGTAACCGGATTGATCACAATACTTCTGCGAACCACATCAAAATATAAAACGGAGTCGCTTGTTGCTCTTTTTACACCGATCTTAACTGTTGTTCCGCTCTTTCCTTTGATATAGTTTACAGCTAATGTAGATGTCATTCCGGTCAGATCTTTGTCATCAGCCGACACTATGATGTCTCCCACCATCAGACCGGCTTCTTGTGCAGGAGATTCCTCTAAGAATTCCACGATGGTAATTCCCCCCGTGACATCGGTGAGCATTACTCCGATCCCCTCCACTGAATTCTCAAGTTGATTAAACAAAGCGTCCGCTTCGACCAAATCATAGTACTCTGAATATTCGTCAAGGCTTTCAAACATACCCTTGATCATGTTTTCATATACCGATTGGTTATCCAAGTCGCCTTTATACATATCAAGGATCATGTCATACGCTGATTTTATGTAAGACCCATCTCCATCGGCTGCCAGACCGGTTACAGGTAATACTGCCACCGATAAAATGATCGCCGCCAAAACCGATGCTATTAATTTTCTCATAAATTTATCCCCCTATGGTTTTTAAAACCTCACTTTTTCATTATACCGGTAGTTTCTATGATTTCAAATGGTTTTTTACACAAAAATACGACGTATATTCACAAAATACGTGAACATATGTCGTATATATGAAGTCTTCTTTACGTTATCTTAGTTTGCTCTTATTTCCCGTACACTTAAATTAAAATCATTTTCTATGTACTGATTGTCGTCTACACGAATGTGATATCCCACCTTTATGGATCCACCTGCGTCATTAATATCCACCTTCATGTATTCGGTGAATACACCAATCGTAAATGCGCCCTCTCGAATGTCATAATGAGAATAGTGATTTTGTCCTTGTTCAAATACAAATTGTGAATTAACCTTTCCACTACGGGTTAGAGTCACCTTATTGTGATCAACATGTAAAATTGTCTTTGTCCCTTCCATACCTGTCACAACACTCTCATCATATTGAACATAGTACTCCTGCCCGTTTTTTATGTACTCCCCTTCAGTAATCAATTCCATGCTTTCCGGTTGACTCTGATATACTCCGCCGTTGCCGGTTACTGAAATAATCACGTTCTTCTTCAAATCACGAACCTCCATCAACAATTATGAGCCTTGTCACCGTAATACTCTACTGTTTTTTCTGTTTCATGTCAATAGAATTAATTACCGAACAGTTGTGAAGAATCAAATTAAATAAATCGACACTATTTCCGTTAATATGTAATA
>CALCRE010000282.1 GCA_937894465.1 uncultured Clostridia bacterium | reverse complement strand
ATCATTGAACCTATTTGGGATACCCCTTGGGGACAAGGAAATTTACTATCGCCGACCCAGACGACAATGAGTTGGGAATTTGTTAAGCAGGATGAAAAGAGATGAAATTTGCAGCAACCGGATCTCATCATTGAAAAGATGCATAACTTGGGTATATAAATAAAGAATCGATTCAGGTTTTATTTAATGAATCGACTCTTTTATGCCTTTTTACGTCCGACCGGTTAAGAATATGTTGTATCGGTTCAAACACCCCAAGTGTATTGTGCGGTGGCACCGATGCCCAAGTGGAACATCATGGGATGATAATTGTACCAAGATGTGGCGATCATCCCTATTGTACCTGCTTCCATGCAACGCTCGGCTGCTGTTTTGATATTGGGTATAAACCGCCAATAGTTAGGAAGCGTATGGTAATCGTCTCCGTTTCCAAGACAAGTGGGAGCACCGATGACCTTGAATCCTTTGTCTTGATAAAACTCAATGTAGGGGTATGCCTTGATCCGTTTGGGAAATTCATCCCCTAGGTATTTACCGTATAGATCCATAAAGCTTTTACTTAAGTTTTCTTTCAAATCTACCTGTCGTATAAATGTCTTCATAACCGAGATTTCCAGATCGGTCAGTTCACCTTTCCATTGATCTGTCCATCCTGTATCGGCCACTTGAACCGGTTTTCCTTGACGATCGTACCGTGCGATGAAATAGGGGCTGTTTTTACTTACCGTCCAATAATCCCAATACATAATGACAATGCGTTTATCCAATTTGTCCAAGGCTTCCGGATGTGCACATAGCATGTCATCCCAAATAATAGGGGTGATACCTTTGGACAAAATGTATTCACTTACAGCGTTCATGTAATCTACATAAAGCTCACTGATACCGAGTTTCTCAACCTTTTCCCTGCAACTAGGACATTGACCCATGCTTCGTGCTTCATCACCGCCTAGGTGTAGGTACCGAATTCCGGGGTGAGCTTGAATGATCTCATCTAACAAGTCTTTTATGACACATAGGGATTCTGGGTTCATAGGACAAATTTGCGCCGGTGAATTACCATTTTCCCGTATGTTTTGATACGCGTCCAATTGTACCATATATTCCAGATGCCCGATGGTTTGTTGGAGCGGGATGATTTCCATATCCAACTCTTTGGCTTTTTTACAGATCAATTGCACATCTTCTGACTTCAACGTAGTGTTTACCGCCATGCCCTTGTAATTTGAAAAAGGAAAGCGGTTTGAATACTCTAGTAATATGGTGTTGAGCTTCATTTCGGAAGCTTTTTCAATAGAGTACAAAGCTTCTTGAATATCCATTTGGCGGAAGCTGTCAAAATTAATGTGAAAGCCTCTCATATTTAAAGAAGGCTGATCTTCAATGATACCTGTAGGAATCAGACCGTCCGGGGACATTTGCCAGAGGGTTTGCATGCCGTAGTTTATAGCTTTGATAGATCCTGCAGCCAATGAAATTTTGCCTTCCTTAATGTCAATACGATAAGCTTCCTTGCCCAGAGAAAGATCCGTAAACCACTGAATAGAACCACCATCCTTCTCTGTTTCAAGCAAGAGCTTGTTTTGGTATAACCCTAATTTACTCTGCCATATACTCAAAAGCCTTTGTAGTTGTTGAGATTCTTCATTGTCCACACTCATAGGTTTTATGGACCAATGAGAATTGAGCTGAACAAACTCTCCGTCAAAAGAAGCTATCTTCGGTAACGGCACCACTCTCTTGTGTTTGTCGGTAACCCTTGCAGTGATCATATGGAATCCCTCCTGCTTTTATCATCATATTTACAGATATAAATAATTCGTTTTACTTAGTGATACTTTTGTAGAAATCACTTTCTTGATTGATCAGGGGTAGCAGTTCATCGTAAGGCATCATAAATGTGGGAAAACCTGCGGCATAAGGTGCGATTTCGTATTGTTGATAATAGACTTGCAAACCGTCTTCCGTTATGGCTGCATAATAATCTTCCCGGTAGAATTCTTCCAACCGTTCTTTCTCCGGTGTGTTCTTATCCATGAATAAGAAGAAAGCTTCCGGATCCTTCATAAATTGTTTGTCGATCAGTTTAGCCAGTTCCGTTCTCCAATCGACATCGTCTAAAAACAGGTCGCTGAGAACATATTGCTTCCCGGTAGTTATATCCATATAATAGGAGAGAATAAAGGAGTTCGGATGAGCTGCACCGAATCCGTACCAATATCCTTCCACATCGATATTCAAAAGATTGTTGACGGTGACCATGGAATAATCTACTGTTAATGTACGATCTATTTGAGATGTGGCTACAGAGGCATCCACAACCGTATCAAAGGGCGATCCGTTCCCCATGATGCTTTCTAAAATACCCACCATGTTTTGGTTCATCGTTTCAGCGATAATAGCATCTTTTCCGTAAAATACCGGGTAGAAGTAGCTGGAGCCGATATAAGGGGAGATGATGTCAGTGGTATATAATAGTGTATCTGTGACTTTTTCTTCATGAGTCACTTGATCCAGAACAGTACCGTCTTTTGAAAGTGTGATCACAATACGATCTTGTGTGTCATCATATGGTGTTAAAATGATGTTGTCTCCATCCGGTTTTATCTTTGAATAAAAACGAAATACAGGAGAATTTTCAATATAAACACCATTTGCATCGATAAACAATGTATATCTGCCGTTATTAGCCAAGTATAAATCCTTAGTTATTTCTACGGCATCATAATATTCAGGCTCGGTTAAGTGATTTCCGTTTTCGTCTGTGAATCTATATTTAATCATGTTCCATCCGGAGGTTCCGTATTGTGGCCATAAATCCATAGGTTCTGAGGTTAAATATCGATTTTCGCCGGCTCGCAGAATAACCCCCTCGGGAGGAATCTCATATTCCCCTTCCGGATCAATTAATCCGAAAAGACCTTGACTTAGCATACCGTAATATTCGGTTCCTTCCGGAGCCGGAACGCGGACAATACCCCTGTTGCCCACAAAGTCTTCCGCATATAGATATTGAGGTTTAATAATCACTTTAGCATTAATATCGACATATCCGTATAAATCGCCTTCTTTATAGGCGTATAATTTAACCTGTTTTTCAGTTTCAACGGCCGATTGAGTGGTTGTCGCACCGGATGTTGTTACGGCGGAATCTTTGCTTGTTACTTTGGCTGTAGTTGTGATGGCACTATCCGTATCCACAGGATCTCCATTGCTTTCTTGAGCCGGTTGACATCCGGTAAACAACAAAATGGAGCTCAATGTACACGCTACCATCACTTTGCTTATTTCAATCTTATTTCTTTTCATAATTACCTCGTTCTTATTCATTTAAACTTAGTTTACGCAAGGGATAAACAATACATACCGATTTCATATCCACATTTGGCAAGAGAATCTTTCAAATGCTCCGGCAGTTTGTTAAATTCATTGTGGGCTTCATAAGTAAAATCTCCCATGTAACCGATTTCTTTGAAAACCGGCATAATTTTATGCCAATCAATGGTGCCGTGAAACGGAAACATATGGTCATCTGCCGTGCCATTGTTATCATTGATATGAGTGGCTTTTAAATGTTGACCCAGTGTGCGGAGAGCAACGGTTTGATCTTGATACAACCTGTTGCCGTGTCCAAAATCCCAGCATGCACCCACTAACGGGTCATTGTAAGATTCGACCAATACAACCAGTTCTCCGGCGTGACTGGAAAATCGGCGTTTGTTTGAAGAATCCTCAATCATGTTTTCAAAGGCAATGCCAACATTATTCTTAACGGCTAACTCTACATATGGATCGAAATACTCACGATTTTTTCTTACGCTAGCGTCGATGTCATATAAAGTGAGCTGTTTTTCTTCCACGGGATGAAAGGCTGCCCATTTTACACCTAAGATAGAACTTGCTAAAATAGAACGTCTCATCATTCGGTCATAATCCTCTTGTTCTTCCACAGAGGCTTGCCTTATGTCCTTGCTAACAAAAACAGGGTGGGATTGATTGAATTCCAAATTCAACTTTTCCCCTTCGTTTCTTAGTTCATATATAAGTGCTTCCCAATTCTCTGATGCTAAATCGCCAACCCCTCGTAATGACGAACAAAAGTTGACGTCAATTACTTGAAAACCTGATTCTTTGCATCTTTTGATGGATTCTACATAGGATGTAAATCCGTCGTACCGTACAGCAAATAGATTTGTTGATGTTGCTAATCTCATGATTATTCCCTCGCCTTTTCTATACTAGAATATAACAAGAAAACGGGAAGGTCAAGTGGTAAAAATGAAGATGTCGGTCATCTGAAAATTCGAATTATTATAGAATCAATAAAAGATATTAACTGTTATCTGAATGTGATGAAAGGGAAGATAGGATCAATTCAATAATTTCCTCTTAATTGATAAATGAATCGATTTTATTTATTTTCAAACTTTTAAGATTAGTCCCAATTGATTTGATTGTGAGGTGTGGTACCGTATTTTGAAACATCTTCTTTTGCTTCTTTTATAGACTCTATTTCATCCGGTAAATGCTCATCTTCCGGAATGAATTTAATAATAACCTGGTAAATTATATTGATATCTTCATCCGGAATAAGTTCAATCAAACCCTTTAACATATCTCTGTTCATTTTACACCTACTATAATTATTATATATCTTTATATGCTTGCCCTCTAGGTTTAATATCATGAATAATGACTAAATCATATTCTAAAGTAAATAAAACTCATAAATCTCCCACACGTACCTAAAGTAGATTTGAATATTCAAAAAGATAGATGGTATAGACTTACTAGGGTGAATTGAATGCTAAGACAAACAAACCATATAACTGTTGCGTGAATGTGATAAAATGGGAACAAAGAAAACCAAACATAAGGAGATTAGCTATGGAAATGTTCTGTTTAAAAAATCCGACGGAGTTGGGTAAAAAGGCGGCGGCGCATACCGCCAAGTTGCTAAACAAAGCGATATCTGAAAAGGGCTTTGCAAGAATTGTCCTATCTACAGGCGCATCACAGTTTGACACCATAAAGGCTTTGATTCTTGAAGATGTGGATTGGAGTAAGGTGGAAATGTTCCATTTGGATGAATATGTAGACCTTCCTGAAAGCCATCCTGCCAGTTTTCGTAAATATCTCAAAGAACGATTTGTTCAGCATGTAAACTTGAAAAAAGCATGGTTTGTCAATGGGGAAGGAGATGTTCAAGAGAACATCAATGAATTGACTCAAGCCATACGAAAAGAACCTATTGATGTGGCTTTGATCGGGATCGGGGAAAACGGTCATATCGCATTTAACGATCCCCCGGCGGATTTTGATACCAAAGCAGCTTATATCATAGTCAACTTGGACGACAACTGTAAAAAGCAACAAGTAGGGGAAGGTTGGTTCCCAACGGTAGACGATGTCCCCAAGCAAGCTATATCCATGTCGGTTTATCAAATTATGCAAAGTAAAGTCATTATTTCTTGTGTACCTTACAAAGTCAAAGCTAAAGCTGTGAAAGATACTCTGGAAAATGATACCACCAATCTGATACCGGCTACCATATTAAAAACACATCCTGATTTTAGTTTATACATCGATGAGGATTCGGCATCTTTGCTAAAATAAAAATGAGAGGTAGGGAAAAGCCATGAAATGTACCTATACTGTTGATCCTGTAACACGCTATGTACATATTTCTTATCCTGTGCCCATGAGTGCACCGGAGGAAATATCCGTTGTTTGTAGAGTCATCCGGGACGGTGAAGCGATCATTCCCGGCGTATTACCCTATGTAAGTGATACTGCTTATGCTTTGATGAGTAAAGAAGAATGGAGTAACGGCATCCAAAATGGATTGATCACAGAAAGGCAAAGGGCGGGACAAACCGCAAATCTTGTTTGGAATCCCTTTTTAAGATTCAAGGGCAACTGTAAGGGGGTCTTTCAAATCGACTTGATGGATCAAGGTCACAAGATTGCCGGCTATTCTTTGGATGTTGATATAGATAACTCCGATGTTTTATTGATCAATGATTGGAATCAAGTGATTCAATCGGATTTGGTGGCGGAACACCCTGTGTCCGGACAATCAAAATGGTGGCATAGAAAACAGCTTGATGACCAAGGAGTGTTGTTTGGAGATTCTTTATTGGAAGCATATGAAAAGGACATGGAGTTGCCTCAACTGACATACCCGTTGAACCTACAAGGAACTTACGGAATTTTTATTTCCGTTCCGCCGAAGTTGGGTGCTGTGGAATTAAGGCTCACAGGAGATGACAGGGCGGATATCTTCAATGGATCCCATCCGGGAAAAGAGACATTTTGGCGCTGGACGGATATGACAAGACAGCATTTGGTGATCAAGCAGCCATACAGAACGGTGTACGAATATGAGGAGGACTATCGAGCATATCTGGATACCGTGCGTTTGGTACCTCTAGATGAAACTACTGTGAAAGCTTTGGAAGCAAACCGGGGCACAGGGAAGGATAAGAAAATTGTCGCCGGTTACTACGAACCATATTCATGGTCTTTTTACGATAAAATCGAAAGAAATATACAGCACCTGGAACCCATCACTGCTTTCTCCCAAGCTCAGTTGGATATATTGGACATTCAATATGGTAGGGGCGGATCCAAAATGTCCAATGAAACAAGAGTGGGAGATCAATTGATCAAAGATACATATGGCGACCCGGTTCGTGGAAAAGTACCCCGAACGAATAACGTGGGTAGAATGCAACAATACACCAATATGACCGGAACCTCGATAAAGTATGCGAAAATGTTGGGACTGAAACCGTTTATGTCATTAGGAGCTACAAGTTGCTATGTGGGTTCATCTTTAGAATCGGATTTTTCAAAAAAGTATCCGGAGTACAGAGATGGAAATTGTTTAAGTTATGAAATACCGCAAGTTAGAGAATATATATTGTCTCTTTTTGAAGAAGTACTTGAGATGGGTGGGAAAGGGATTTCCATCGATTGGTGTAGATATCCTAATTCGGTTAAGGATTCAGGGACGGTAACACTATTTTTCCGTGAACTGAGGGAGTTGGCTAACCGGTATTCCGCACAAGAAAAAGTTAAAATATGTACACGTTTTCCGGCAAAAGGAGTGACGGCTTCCGAATATATGGATTATAAGACATGGGTGCAGGAAGAACTGATCGATTATTTGTGCCCTAGCAATATCCAAGGAAGGCATTTGAACTTTGACATTAAGGAATATGCTGATGCGGTGAAAGGAACAAAGACAAAATTATTGCCTTGTGTGGACGGACTGGGCTGGGGTTTAGAATGGCCGGGAATGTTTTATCAAAGAATTCAAAAGTGTTATGAGGGAGGTGCCGACGGCATCTATATCTATCAATGTGATTCGCCGGTTTTAGGCTCTCCGGAAGCTCGAAGGTATTTATCCATTACGGGGTACCCGGATGTGATCAAAACATGCATGGATGAAGAAAAGGCTAAGCAAGTGTATTACAGTAAAAATATTTACATCACTCAACCCATTCATCATGGTAATTTCATGCCTTATGAGCGATTGCGGATTTGGTGCGAAGGTTTCATACCGGAGACAGTGGAGGTATTGTTGGATGGAAAGCTGACCAATACATTCCGTCAACCACCATATTTGCTTACCTCGGAAGACCGATCCGATGATAAAACCGTTACTCCTGGCGTTCATATCGTCACAGTGCGTGCAAAGGATGATTTAGGGTTATTGGAAAAGAGTTTTGAGGTGTCCTTCGGATAAAAAAATGAACTAACGAGATTGGTTCAACTTTTCATAACACATCCAGGCTTTGTAACATATTATTTTAATAGAGCCTTACGTAACGGATGAATATGAAATGGGAATTGTTGATGAAAATCATGGTATAAAGATCAATGCAGCTTTTGAAGCAGATGAGTTTCAGGTTGTCGAAACAGCTTTCACACCCGCCGGAAGGCTTGGTGTGAAAGCTTTCCATAAGACTGCAACCAATTATGACACCGGAAAAAAGAAAACCGCTTATTATATCGAAGGAAATCATTACGAAAGAGGATATTTGCTTGGGTTATTGGCGGAACCGAACATTTCGAAAATGGCGATTGACTTTGTCAATAGAATTGTTTTTGACTTTTTAGGCCTGGATTTTTTTAATCGGTTTCCTTTTGTTCATCAGTTGCTTGTCGATACATTGTATAAGATGTCAAAAAACACTTGGGAATCCCAACCAAAGCATGTGCATGACGAAGTGAAAGGATTGTTGGATGGGTGCAAGAAAGCAAATCGGAAAACACTTGTCACTCTTTCTCGATTATGTGTGATCAATGTCGGTTTTGATGTTCTCTGTGCTTTGATATATTCGGGAAAGATACTACAAAGGTTGATACCGCAGTTTTCTCCGGAAAGTATAAAAATTGCACTGATGTGTAACGCTTTTTCCGTATTTGGTGAAGCGGCCGGAAACAATCATTGGTTTGCACGGGATTTCATGTTTGCCAGCGGTGGGGTACTTCAAGACAACCTTGCACATATCATCCATAACCCTGATGATGACGGATCAGCCGGAAACCTGTATCCCTATGTCAATATTGCTGCACCGGGTATGGTGGGAAGCATCAGTGCCATGAACATATGCGGTGTGGCGGCAGGGGTGAATATGTCCCCGGCTGCAAACAATAACCCGGATTATGTGGGGATGAACTCATTACTTTTAACACGTGAGTGTATTATGAGGGGAGCAAGTGCTTTTGATGCTGCAAATGTCATCCAAAACGCCCATCGAGGGGTTACATGGAACTATGTTATATCCGACGGATTAAGTGACATGGCTTGTACAGTAGAAGCAGGTGCATCGCAACATAATTTCACCCCTTTAAATTACCCGCCGGAAAATATTTTGCCCTATTTACCGGACTCGGCATTTTTGTATGACCAAATGACTGCTCCTGTGAAAAATGGTGCAGCAGTTCGCTGGAGTGACCTACCTTTGCCTGACTCATATTTAAGTTTTAACAATGATCTTTGGAATTATTACAAAGATAAACATGATTCTAAAATACAATTACATAACGGAGCTTTTAGCACAGACGGATTTATCAACAACACCCCGGAAGAGAAAAACTGTCCTTCCACTTTCTATTTTACACCTAAGAGATCCGGAGAGAGCGTTCATATAACAACCAATCATTTTTTGTTGCCCCATATGCGGCTTTGCGCCATGGATCCATGGATTGTTCGTTTGATCAAGGGTAATGTAAATGACATACAATGGCGATATGATGAAATTAACCGGCAAATCAAAGAGGAGTTAAGAAATAAAGGTAGTGTGGATTATGAAGCGGTCAAGCGCATTGCCGAGTTTTTAGCGCCATATGGAAATCATCCGGATTATTATCGTAACAACCCTAAAAGCAAGGATGGGAAGGACATACGCATTGAAGGATGTATTTCGGTTTTCAACTTGAAAGAATGTACCGTGGAAAGTCATTACGGATATTACGGTGATGAATGGGTTAAAACAACGTTGCCTGCTTATATTATTTCACCGGTATCTTATTGGCATACGTAAACAACAACTCATACTTGACTGTATGCTATAATTGAAAACAAATCAAAACAGGAGCAAACAGAAAAAGATGAGAGCATCACAACAACCGGCAAATGGCATCACTACATCAAACCCCATTGGCATCAAGCACATAGGAGATCCTTTCGTACTCCATGATCAGGACGGAATGTTCTATTTGTATGCAACATCCTCAAGATCCGGATTCAAGGTATGGAGTTCGTCAAACTTAAAAGACTGGACGGAGCATCCTAATTGTTATGTAGCAACAGAAAACTCCTTTGGTTACAAGGATTTTTGGGCCCCTGAGGTGATCTATTACAAGGGCCAATATGTGATGCACTATTCCGCCAGGTGGAAACACAACGACAGTTTGCGAATGGGTGTGGCAATTGCCCAATCTCCAGCAGGTCCTTTTATTGATGTACGAGATGAACCGATGATGGATTTAGGATATGCTGTGATTGACGGTCATATTTTTATTGATGATGACGATAATAAGTATTTCTATTATTCAAGGGATTGTTCTGAAAACATCGTAGAAGGCAGACATGAAAGCCATATCTATGTTGCCCTTTTAAATGAAAGTCTAGACAGAATCATTTCAGAGCCAATTTTATTAACCAAACCTGAAAAACCTTTTGAAATATTGTCCGGCCCGGATTGGTTATGGAATGAAGGGCCTTTTGTGATGAAAAGAAACGGCTTGCATTACCTCATGTATTCGGCTAATTGTTATTCAACAAAGGAATATTGCATCTGTTATGGAACATCTAAAAAACCGACAGGACCATTTGTAAAAGGAGAGGATAATCCGATTCTAAAATACAAAGAAAGTCAAGTATCCGGCCCCGGTCACAATAGTGTTTTTAAAATCGGCAACAATTTTGTCTGTGCGTACCATGTGCACACCGATTACAATCATCCTAGTGGAGACAGGCAAGTTTTTTTCGACAAACTGTATTTCGATGGTGATAAACTGAAAATAGATGGGCCTACCGTTGGTAAAATGATTACATGGACGTAATAAATGACTCAAGCATGTTGATTCTTTTATCTAAAGCTGCACAAAGACTCACTCTGCGTTTGCTATCAATAGTTGGTGATGATTTGAGTATTTTAGAAAATTCCTCTGTGATATCGTCAAGGTCTTTGATATTGAATGCTTCAAAGGATGATACCAATTTGATTTGTTCACTATGTTCCTTTTTAAATGGTTTGCTTGGTGCATAATTCGCATCAATAACCAATTGATCAAACCAAAGGCTTGTCCCGCAGTCAAATATGGGGGCAAGTCCGACCCATTCAAGGTTTTCGGCATTTCTTAATGCACCAAAATTGCTGTAGTGTCTATCCTGATTTGCTATTATATAATCAATGATCAACATTTGATCAATACCTGGTATCACATTTGGAATACCTAATTCTTCACAACAATTAATAAAATGTTGATAACTTGAAACATGATTGGGCTTTTTTTTCACTTTCATGATGTTCCATGCACTTACAAGGTCAGTCTCAGGTGTTACAAAATCCTCACAAATGCTGTATGGCAAACCGTTTTCCCAAATTACTTCATAGTATGTGTGAGGGATGTGTAATCTTTTCATGATATGTGAGGCAATTTCTTCGTTCAACGGTTCTTGTTGGTATGGGTTGCTACCACCTTTCATTAAACAATGTTTTCCGTTGATCACATACCATTTCTTTTTTAGCCAACCATCTGATGTATTATCAGGTGATAGTAGATCAATTTCTGTTTCTTCGGGTATTATACCAAATAGCGCATTTCCCACATCCTCTGAAAACGGGTTTTCAAAGAAGTTTATTTTTTCCCATTCTAATGGATGATCATTAGGATTGATCCAGTATTGATCGGAAAGGCTTAATCCGAAACATTTTGTCAAGAGTAATTGTGTATGCGGCACTTGTAAAAGCTCCAAGGCTTCTCTAATACCGGAACGGCTTGCCGGTATTGAACGGCTAAGCCACCAATGATTTAAATCACGACGATCCGGTTTGCCATCTGATATACCAATCCCAATAGGAAGATGCGAAATGTCATAAATATGACCGATGCTTATAATACTTGATGTACCATCATCAATTGTCATTTGGATTACCGGTATTCTTTTATGCATTAAAGTGCAAAGCATCTTACATCCTCACTTCATTGTTTGTTTACCTTAATTTTACACGAATTAACTATAATTATCAATATACTCGGTCAATATGTTAAAATACAACAAGTCAAATTTTATTACATAATTCCGATGACTGTAATAGTCGCCAATGAATGATTACATGAGTATCTATAGGAAAATTAAATTTGAAGATGACTTGAAAACTTGAGGAGAGCTAATTATGTGTATTTTTTGTAAAAGTAAAATGATGAAGGAAAGTACAACTACCCATGTTGTAGATTATAAAAAATCAGTGATTGTGATTAAAATGTACCTTGCGACGAATGTGATCAATGTGGTGCAGAATTTTATTCTGATGAAGTGGCTGAGCATCTCGATGTGAGTCCTTGCACCCTTGGCACGAGAAGATAGAATAAATGTTATTTCCGTTCTCGGGAACATATCCGCTTTCTTTTGCATATGATTTATATGGAGAGCTCCTACCTGGTATACTTCTAGTAGCCATGCTCTATGATAAGAAGTTGTTCCATGCTGTAATCAAGTATTTTTACCTTATGTTCATAAAGCATAATCTTATAAAACTCCTTTGCACAGGCAACAGCGTCGGTGTTTTATCGACGATTCTGTATAGATCTGAATTTATTTACTGCACAAGATGTAAAATCAATCATCTGTGTTCACCTCGGTTCCGTACAAATACTTTTTACGCAAGTAATCTGCTTGTTCTTCATTTATTCGGCCACCCCAGAGATTGGAATTAATGGCTCCGTACAACTCATCACTAAGGCAATCTAAGTGAAGCACTTGATCCTTTTCCCCTTCTAAGTATTCAGTAATAGCCTTTTGAATGCTAGCCGGAAGGTCGCATTCCAAGTAGTCTTTATTAGCAGGTTTTCCGCCTGTAGCGTTTGGGTTCGGACTGTTATCAACTTGTAAAAGATCTTCTAAAGACATATCTAATGCCTTTGAGAGCTTCAGAAGAGTACCCGCATTGCACCGTTCCAAACGGGTTTTGCCGGAATAAATGTCCGCAAGAGTTGCCCATGGAACGCCGCTGGTTTTAGATAAATAATATCGGGAAATTCTTCGGTCCCGTAAAAGTTCTTCAAATCTCATACTGCTCACCTCATGAACATCATATCGGAACACCGATACAATGTCAAAAAAATATTAGAACATTATTCCCCGGGGAGCATTTGCTTGCATTATATCCCACTTTACATAGTACACCATTTTTTACAGGCTTGACAGAATATTGACTCACATGGATTTCTAAGTTGTCGATCGAAATCCGCTATATCAAACTCAATTGCGTACCGGATTGATTGGGGAATTCACTCATGTATTCGAAGACTTGCCCTATGTTGTGCATCACACCATGGGCTTCACATTCATCGTTGAAAATCTTCATGAGCGCCTCATTATTATCGCTTGTACAGATATAGGAGTTTCCATATCGACGGATATACTGTTGCTTGATCCCAGGAAAGTGACGATCCAGTGCAGTATAAAAAAACTCACGGTCACCATCTCGAAGAGTTACACCCATCTCGAAACATATAATTCCTTTTACACCTGCATCAAAGCAGTAATCAAGAATTCCCCGTAAGTTCTCTTGGGTGTCATTGATAAAGGGTAACAGGGGAGTGAGCCAAACAACCGTGGGAATACCGTTTTCCTGCATGACTTTTAGTGTTTCGTATCGTCTTTTGGTTGTGCACACATGGGGCTCGAGAATTTTGCACAATTCCGGGTCATAGGTGGTCAGTGTCATTTGCACCACGCATTTGGATTGTTCATTTATACTTTTTAACAGGCTTAAGTCACGAAGGATACGATCGGATTTTGTTTGTATGGAAAGACCGAAGCCATATCGGTGGATGATTTCAAGGCACTTTCTTGTAAGGCCGAGTTTTTCCTCGCAATGCATATAAGGGTCGCACATCGCTCCTGTTCCGATCATGCACCTTTTGCGTTTTTTGCGAAGTGCTTCTTCTAATAGAACAGGAGCGTTTTGCTTGACCTCGATATCTTCAAAATCATGTTTCATTTGATAACATGTGCTACGGCTGTCGCAATATATGCAACCGTGGGTGCAACCACGGTAGATGTTCATACTGTTTTTAGCGGATAAGATTCCTTTGGCGTCTACAAAGTGCATAGTTCATTCCTCGTTATTTGTTGAGAACCGTCCCCTTGGATGCTTCCTCCAACAGTTGAATTCTTGTCTGCTCAAATAATACCGGATTGTACTCCACTTTGTTAAAGGATTTAAAGCATTGTTCGCATAAAGCATCTGCCTTTTGCTTGTTGCGTTTTTCCAATATCTTAAACAACTCGTATTCCTCTGCGCTTTGCCTGTGGGCTTCAAGCCTCATGGACATCCAAGGCCGATCTTTTCCGGGATAGATGACATGGGTGTCTCCCGGGGGCAATATGCAAACAGAGTCGGCATTGCGATGAGAAGGATTGTTTTGCTTAAAAGGATCTTGACCCGGTTGGTATACATTGGAAGCCCAGTGCAAGTATCCGGTCATCCTATATTTATAGTTCCCCCAGAACAAGTATCGGGTGGACAATAAGGGGTAATCCATAAACCGATTGATGTAGCCTTCCTTTCGAGGGACACAACAAACATAGTGCCATAGTTCATCCTTTCCGGTTCGGTAGCTTTCAAACTCTTTTTGATGTTTGTCATACTCGGCGTTTAAGGGAATCCAAACATCCAATGCCCCATGTACCGCAGTGTAAGACAATGCGTCAGCTAATCGTATCTCCGGGAAAAACTTTCGGACAAGGCCGCAAAGAGCACGAAACTCCGTTGCATTGGCATCATTGGGTTCGTCGCTGACACCTAAAAGGAAACAATCGGTCCAATCCTTTTCTTTTAAAAATCGCCTTAAGGCGGGGAGGTATTGAGATAAGTACCGGAATGCTTCATAACTCATGGCAGGAAGCCTCTCCGGACCCACCAAGATGGTGGATTCCTTCCAGCTTTTACGTCCTCCTACAGAAGACATGAGGAAATATTGAAACCCAAAGGATTGATAATATTCGACTTGATGCTCTAAGGGTGAAAAATCAAATTGATAATTACCCTCTTCGTCGCGGGTTGTGATCACTCCACCAACATACATCATGTTTTGACGCATACGACGTAATAAATGCAGGTGTTCTGCATCAATTCGTTTATGATCCGGTGATCCGTCTTCTACATGAAAATATTCAGGAATTTTAGAGGAACTATATCCATTTACCATTTTAAGAGTGCCTTTTTCCGGAACAATGGCTTCATGGATTCGAATTTGAATGGGTATCTCAAAAAGATGTCCCCTTACAACGATCATCACCGTACCTGAAAGTAAGCCGGGCTTGTCTTTTTTATCAATTGGAAAACTAAGATACAAGCCAATGGTTCCGTCTTTTGGTGTCACTTTTTCACCTAGAGGTTTTAAGCAGTCATAGATATAAAAAGGGGCGACACGATTGGGGCAGTATGGAACCGGATTTGTATGATCAATGTTGCTGCTGTCCTCCACAAATACCGGGACCAGTTCATAACAATCAGTTTTTCTGTCTTCAAAGTCATCCGTCAACCGGACGGAGATGATAGACTGATCCGGTACATCAAAGAACAATAATTGAATGGTTGCATATGACCCCCTTGGTGTGTGAAGAGATATTTCATCTGACATACTGTCATAAACTTTTCTGTCCGGGTATGTGAATTCATTTGAACTAACAATAATGTTTTCCATATGTATTTCCTCCTAACTAATCAATCTTCCCGAAAACTTTTTTAAACAAGAAAGCAAACCCCTATCTGCTTTGATAGGGGTGAATTTACGATGTTGTATTCTATAGGGGTAATTGAACCGGTTTTCCTGTTTTAGCCGATTCACTGATGGCAAAACATACTTCCATGGTTTTTGCAGCATCATCCAAGTTGGTGATGGGCTGTGTGCCTTGATGGATACAATCAATGAAATGGTTGATCTCATCAGCAAATGGATGATGAGTCACATCTCCGGAATCCGGTAGAATGACAGGATACTCGAAATATCCTTGTTGCCCCGGATACTTGTGTGAATACACCTTATTGTTTAATATGGTTCCTTTTTGACCGACTAGGTGCAGATTGAAAATGTAAGGTGTCTTGCATTCTAAGACGGAAGAAACTTTTCCGATTGCTCCGTTTTCGAATTTTAACACTGCAACTAAGTTAGGATCAAACTCATAATCAGAGTTGTCGAATCCCGGTGCGGAATATCCGAAGACTTCAGTGATTTCTCCGCCAAACCAACGTAATGCGTCTACTGCGTGGCACCCGGCTGACATGAGACTGTCTCCGCCTTTTTCTTTGGTACTGGACCATTTGTATTGGCCGTAATGTGGCCCGATCCAATGCCAATAATCACATTCCAAATACATTAATTTACCCACCGTGTCATCTTCCAATAGTTTTTTGGTGGTTTCAAACATAGGGTTCCAGCGTAGTACAAAGCTGACAACGGTAGTGACACCGGCTTTTTGAACCGCTTCTTTCATTTTACAAACATCCCCGTAGTTCATCGCCAACGGTTTTTCTATCACCATGTGCTTTCCGGCTTCCGCTCCTTTGATGACCTGTTCACAATGAACATCAGGAGGAGTACAAATAGATACAATGTCAATTTGGGGATCCTTCATCATCTCCTCATAGGAACCATATCCCTTGCCGGAAACCCCGTGCTCCTCTAACTTTTCCTTGGCGGTTTGAGCTGTTCGGCTATATATGCCCACGATATCTGTATACGGGTTGTTTATGTAAGCTTTGATATGCTCCCCGGACACCCATCCTGCTCCTGCAATACCTACTCCGAATCGTTTTTTAACTTTATCCATGTTAACCTCCGGTTTTGAAAGATTTGGAAATACTATCTCAATTATACCTTATTATCTTTGTTCTTACTGGTTCTTCCCGTTATTTGTAAGGACAAACCTTGATACAAATACCGCACACCGATCCCCGGCCGATATGCTTGAAGTTTTTATTCATGTAGACTGAGCAGGCTTGTGGATCCACAAGCGTTTCTCTTTCCATACCATATTCCCATTGTGTTCCGGTCAATGCCTTTGCAGGGCAAGCGTCTACGCACCTATTACAGGATCCGCATTGGCTTTCCATTGTTTGATGATCCGTTTGAAACTCCATGTCGGTTAATACGGTTCCTAATCTGACTCGAGGCCCAAAATCCTTGTGGATAAAAAGGCCATTCTTGCCAATCCATCCAAGACCGGAGGCAATGGCTCCGGTCTTGTGTGGAAACACACCACTGTAAGGTGTGTTAGAATCAGGTATACTTTGGGAGGCGGCAATGGTGTATGCAGAGTAACCTTGTTTTTGCAAGGTTAACAGTACATTCAAACCTATTTGGTCAATGAGAAAATTTACCGATCGATAATGATTGAAATAGGTGTAGGTAGGTTGTTCCTCACTGATTTCGTCAATGATGGCATCGGATAACTTTATACCATATGTAATAGCATAAGGATATGCCTTTAAGTACTCCGGTAACCTTTCCCTTACATCGGAAAACCCTACAAAGGCTCCTCCCGAATTCATGATCATATCGGTTAATTCTTTTTGACTCATATAATACTAGGCACGGAAACCCATCACCTTTAGGCGGTGGGAGGAAGTGCC
>CALCRE010000281.1 GCA_937894465.1 uncultured Clostridia bacterium | reverse complement strand
ATCCACTCATTCTGATTTTCAAGAATGGTTTTATATCTGGCTATGACCGTCTTAAATACAGATTGAGCCATTTGAGATTTAAGCCCAAACTTTTCACGGATGGTAAAATACAGTGCTTTGTTTAAGGAAGCTTGCTTCAGGTCGTGTGTACGGAATACATACTCTGAAACAAAATTACATGCGTCACGATATGCAGACATGGTTTCATCAAGTAAAGACTTTTCCGTACTACTAACAGAAATTTGGACTTTAGCGGTGATGGTTATTTGTCCCATAAACGTGCTCCTTTCGCTCATACCTCATTAAATATATTATATAATAATTGCTAGTGAGAGACAAGTGTTGCACTAGCCTAGCCTAGCAGAGAGAGGTTTTCTTATGGATCATAAATACCATCGTAAAAACATACGTAAATACAATCTTAAAGTACATATTGTTTTATCATCAACTACAATAGAGCGATATATTGCAAGTCTGGTAAAGGCTTACATAGCTCCTCCCACCGCCTAAAGGCAGTGGGTTTCCGCCTACAAAACACAAATAATTTAATTTATGAACACTTTCCGTGTTTCTATTGGCAAATCGGCAAGGAAATGATTAAAGACATCCGTTAACACCATATCATCCACCAAACGATCTGTTTTCTTTGTAGTGGGTATTACGTCCTTAATCTCGTCTAGAACAAGAGGTACCTGACCGGAACCTCTTCTTTTTGCAGCATTCATTTCTAACTTATTCAGTGATAAATTGCGTGTGATCTTCCCAAGGAATATGGACAATCTATTCGGACGGGTCGGCGGTATGGCATTCCATGCTCTCATATAGGTATCGTTGACACATTCTAAAGCATCGTTATAATTATGAAGAATGTTATATGATATGCTTTTGCAGTATCTTCCGTACTTCTTTGCCGTTTCTAAGATTGCATCTTCGGAGCGCTCAAAGTATAGGTCAATAATTTGGTTGCCTTCCATTATGTCCCCTTTCCTTAATGGGAATAGTCTTCATCTATATAGACCGAAAAAGACCAATAGACGTCATATAAACATGAAAAGATGTAAAATTACTTTTTGTGTTTTCATCCATTATACACTCACTTCACCACAAAAAAATGAGTACATTTTTCTGTAGTAATCTTATATAGCATCGTAAGGTAAGCATAAACCTAACAAGAATTTTCTAGAGGTAATGTTTTGTATTGACATATGTAGATCGCCGATATATATTCAATATATAGATGATCTACATATTGAAAGAAGGTGATCAGATGGAAATTGATAAGAGTTTAATCAGCGGCAGTACAACCATGTTGTTGTTAAAATTGTTGGAGGAAAAAGACATGTACGGCTACCAAATGATTGAAGAGCTCTCTACAAAATCAGATAACACATTTTCTTTAAAAGCCGGAACTCTTTATCCATTGCTCCATAGCTTGGAACAACAAGGAATGGTTTGCTGCTATGAAAGTGAAGCGGATAGTGCAAGGGTACGGAAATATTACAGTATTACAAAAAAAGGGAAAGGCTTATTAAGAGATAAAAAAGCCGAATGGCAACATTTTGCCTTTGCAGTCAACCAAGTCTTAAAAGGGGGAACCGTTCATGCAACCACATGAAAAAGTCAAACAGTATTTAGATACCATATGCGAACAGATCCGATACAAAAGAATTCACAATGAGCTTCGAGAGGAGCTTGAAAACCATATCACCGATCAAAAACAAGCTTATATAGCCCAAGGGATGGATGAAGAAACGGGAACCTTTAAAGCCGTCGAGCAAATGGGGGATCCTGTCATGGTAGGAACACAACTCGACCGGACCCACAAGCCAAAACCGGAGTGGTCTATGATTGTTCTGACTCTCCTGCTGCTTCTTACAGGGACATTCATCAGGCTTTACACAGCTCCCCGGGAGACAAACGGACTTGAGCTTTTTTATCGCCAATTATTGTTCACGGTGGTGGGAATAGGTTTGATGACTCTTTGTTACAAAGTGGATTTCACCATCCTCGGAGAGTATTCAAGCATCTTGTTTTTCGCACTGGCTGCAATCATCGTTTTACTCATGCTTGTGATCAATCCCGTTGACGGACGATTCATCTATGCATCCTATCCCCTTTTGTTGTTCCCTGCATTATTTGCCGGTGTGGTTTACAGTATGAGCAACAGAGGATATTCGGGAGTCATACTATGTGGCATCTATTTTACCATACCCCTTATTCTTTCTCTTCTAATACCGAATATCACCATCACTTTATTTCTGACTTTGTCCTACTTGGTGATTCTAACCATCGCAATCCAAAAGAAAAGATTCAAAGTGAATCAACATCATGCTCTTTTGCTTGTTTATGTACCCTTTATCATATCTTTTGTTGTCGCAATGACAAACAATAACTTAATATATCGTTTAAAAATTGTCTTTACTCCTTCCCTTGCTCCTATGGGAGTAGGGTATATGGGAAACATCACAAGAGGAATCATGAAAGGTGCAAGGCTGATCGGCCAAGGTGCATTACCGGAAAACTTACAAGGGCTTACCGTTGAACAAGTTCTACCTTTAATCAACAGCGATTTTTTACTTACATATATCACTCACCGATTCGGATGGATAGCCTTTTTGATCGTTGTAGCGTTGTTAGAACTGTTTATCATTCGTGCATTTGTTCTTTGTGCAAGACAAAAGAGTGTTTTAGCCTTGTTGGTTTCAACAGCTGTCACTTTAACATTTGCATACCAGACACTGGGTTTTGTGGTCACCAATTGTGGCTTTTACCTATTTGCACCTTTATCCTTACCCTTGATTTCACAAAGCAGCCATTACCTATTGGTGAACATGAGCCTTATAGGAATCTTGCTTTCGGTTTACAGGACAGGACATATGGTTCATGATAAAAGGTTCCCGGAAAAGCCGGACAGAAGACCCTTTTTAACCATCGAAGATGGTCGGATTATCATCGACTTACATTTAGATTAATCATCATATTTGTATATGAAAAGCTAAGTCAACTCTCCGCAGGTCACCGCTTAATTCTTAGCTCCAGTAATGATCACTGCATAATACTTCCGGAATATGTAGATAATAATTGTTATGTTACAAATTTAAAGATTGAAAGCAGATGGCTATGCCCGAATTGATTAGCAGCAATTTAAAAGATAATGAAAATCGGTTGTATGAAAAATTCGCCCAAAAAAGCGATTTGATCATCCGGTATTTTAAGATTGAAACCCTTAATAATATTACCGCATTTATTGCTTTTATATCCTGTCTCTCCAACGGTGATAAGATTAACAGTTATATACTTCACCCACTTTTACGAAAGGATTTCTCAATACAACAAAAAGCCACGGATTCAAATAGAAAAGCACCGGATATTATTGTTCAATCCGGCCTTTTATCACCTACTGTCACATTAACGACTGATTTAAACGAAGCATGCAATAAATTATTGGCAGGAGACTGCGTGCTATTTATAGAAGATTGCCCTGAAGCCGTCATCAACTCCATAGGGGGGTGGGAACAACGAGCCATTACCGACCCCATATCCGATGTGGAAATCAGAGGTGCCAGAGACGGCTTTATAGAATCCGTCAAAACCAACATGGTGATGATTCGCAGACGAATTCGAGATATCAATCTGAAGTTCGAAAGTTATTCTATCGGTACGAGAACACAAACCGAAGTAGTTGTATCTTATATCGAAGGGATCGTAGATGCTAAAATATTAGAAGAGCTCAAAAATAGGCTATCGAAAATCGATACAGACAGTATCTTGGAAAGCGGCTACTTAGAGGAGTTTCTTGAGGATGCTAAGTTTTCCATATTTCCGCAGATTTTAAGTATCGAACGCCCTGACAATGCCGCTGCATTACTTCTGGAAGGAAGAATTATTATTTTAACGGATAACACCCCCTTTGCATTAGTCGTCCCTTCCTATTTTTGGGACAGCATACAAGCGCCTGGTGATTACTATACCCGTTTCTACATCGGGAGTTTTGTCAGGATTATAAGGATATTCGCTCTTTTGTTATCTATTTTTCTACCTTCTCTGTATGTCATGCTGGTGTCTTTCCATCATGAAATGATACCCACACCATTAGCGATGAAGATGGCGGCAGGAAGAGAAGGGATTCCTTTCCCCGCAATACTCGAAGCTGTCATTATGGAAATTATGTTTGAGGTATTGCGTGAGGCCGGAATACGTATACCCAAACCTATCGGGCAAGCAGTCAGCATTGTGGGAGCCCTGGTTATTGGAGAATCTGCTGTCCAAGCCGGTATTGTATCCCCTATTATGGTTATTGTGGTTTCGGCAGCGGGCATATGCTCTTTTGCAGTGCCCGGCTATTATGTCTCCATGTCATTGAGACTGTTAAGATTTCCCGTTTTGTTTCTAACGTCTATCTTTGGAAATTTCGGGTTTATCGTTGCAACCATGGCCATATTCATGCACCTTGTTTCTTTAAGGTCATTCGGTGTTCCCTATTTTTCACCTTATGTTCCTTTTAGGGCAGGAGATGTGGCATACGACTTGATTATCAGAGCACCTTGGAAAATAATGAGCAAGAAAAAACGGAGCAAAACAAATGTTACGTAAATATTTACACTCAATATCAGTCATACTCATATGTTGTATTTTGCTAACGGGTTGTTGGGACGCAAGAGGTCTTGACGAGCTGGCTTTGGTGATGGCTGTAGGTATTGACAAATCTGTTGACAGCGATAAATTCGTTGTCACGGTACAAATTGCAAAACCTCAATCTCAGGATAAGTCCAACCCTTCTTCGGATGAACCGGTATGGACTGCTAGTGCTGAAGGCAAAACACTTTTTGAAGCAATACGTAATATCGCAAAGTTTTCTTCACGACGCGTTATGTGGGCACATAACAGGATTATTGTGATCGGAGAATCTATGGCGAAAGATGATATTACACCCATCATTGACTTTTTCACTCATAATCCTGAATTAAGAATGAAAACTTGGGTTGCGGTTTGCAACGGTAAAGCAAGGGAGTATGTGTCAACAAAAACAGGAATGGAGGCGTATCCCGCACTATCCGCATCAGAGCTTTTCAATTACTACGAATTATCAGCCCAAAGCGTCAGGACCAGTATGGACATTCTATTTCGCGATTTCCAAAGTGAGACCGTACAGCCATTTGTTTCTGCCCTCTATTTAGAACCTTTGTTAATCAAACAAAATGAAGGACAGAAGGAGAAAGGAGAAAACCAAGTGGTCTTAGAAGGTGGCGCAGTATTTCTAAGAACGAAAATGCTGGGCTTCACCACACCGGAACAAACCCGAGGACTTGGAATTGTGCGGCGGAATATTAGCTCTGCGGTATTATCCGTACCCACTGATGAAGAAGAAGAGGAATACGTCGCCGTAGAACTCAACTCTATTAAAGTAAATATGGATTCCAAGATGCAAGGTGACCTACCTTCAGTAATCATTGATGTATCCTGTTCAGGGCAAATTGTAGAGCAAGATTTTTCAACGGATTTATCGATGGATGCCTTTAAAAAACAAGTGGAAGATAAGACGGCAGAAATTCTAACCGGTAATATTCAAGACGGGATTGAAGCCGTACAAAAAGAATATAAGAGCGATGTTTTATCCATCGGCAGGCTTATTCACATTAACCATAGGGATCTTTGGTACTCAAAGTATAAGAGCAACTGGGAAAAGATCTATCCGAATATCCCTATCACAGTAAATACAACAGTAAAGATAGAATATAGCTCGACATATCAAATACCGATGAATAACGAGGATTAAAGATCAAGTAACGTATCACATTAAGATATATGGAGATTTCCCTTTTGAAAACAAAAACATCAAAACTTCAATATTTCAGTCTGTTCACAAACCTCTTGTACGGTAAAGCCATTGGTATAACAGCGGGGGTTGTCGTAAGGGCGGTGGGTGCCGATGCATGGACATCCATGTTAATCGCATTTTTAATTGGAATTATTTTTATACAGCTTATGGCCCACTTAGGATCAAAGTTTCCTGAGCTGACTATGATCGACTATTCTAAATTATTACTGGGAAAATGGGTTTCACGCTTCTTCAGTATATTGCTTGTCATATTTTTTGCATTTGCATATGCTACTTCAGCTAATACACTGACATTGCATATTAAGCAATACTTGCTTCCGGAGACACCTACCATAGCCATCATCCTATTGTATGCCGCATTGGTTTTCTATGGGACCTCCCTAGGTATAGAGGTCATTACACGTGTTTCATTTATTGCATTCGTTTTGATTATATTGTTTAACATTATTACGATTTTTGGAACCATACAAGATTTTCAAGCTATGAATCTTCAACCAATTTTTGATAAGGGTATAATAGAAAACCTCAAGGCAGGCATCTACTCTTTCGGTGATCTGAGTTTTGTCATATTAGGGCTTGGTATTATCTATCCCATACTGAATAAAAAAAATAAAGCCATGTCAACAACTTTTTGGGCATCCATATTTGCGACTTTCATCGTTATTACATGGCCTTTCATTGAAACTGCAACATTAGGCGCTGATGTCATGAAACAATTCTCTGTGGTTTGCATGCAACTGATCAGAGGGGTTCAATTGACGCGATACTTCCCTAGATCGGAACTAATTATGATCAACCTTTTTGTATGGAGCATATTCGTACAATCATCACTCATGCTCTTTTGCTGTATATACACAATGAAGGATATCATCAAAGTGAAAAAGGAATGGCATTTGTCCGCACCTTTGACTGTACTCATCGCTTTATTAACCTATCTTATGGTGCAGGATCATAACAAATTTGTCGAATTCTTAGCCTACCCATGGCCCCAAGCTGCAGCCATATTAAGTATAGGCTATCCATCCCTTCTTTTCATCATATCACTGATACGAAAGAAAAAGATAGGAACAAATAGCCTTACAAAGCAAGAAAATGTGCCTTAGATACAGAAAACTGTTCATTCAAATTCTAAATATGCCATATGTCCCTTGCGTATTCCCTGATGGTTCTATCGCTGGAGAAATACCCGCTGTTCGCAATATTGATCAAACCTTTCTTTGCAAAGGCTTCCCGATCCTTGTACTCTTTATTCACTTGAATTTTTGCATTGATGTAGCTCTCCAAGTCAAGTAATATATAGTAATGATCAGGCTTATGCCAACTGGCACCTATCAATAATGAATCATACAGCTCTCGGAACATACCGGTGTTATCATCTGAAAATGTCCCATCAATCAATGTATCCAAAATTCTCTTTACCTTCGGATTATTTTGATAGATTTGTTTGGGGTTATAGTTGTCCTTGATTTTCTCAATATCTTCCACTCTAGCACCAAAGATATAGTTGTTTTCCAACCCTGCCTTTTCCACGATTTCTATATTTGCTCCGTCATAGGTACCAAGTGTCACAGCACCATTTAGCATAAATTTCATATTGGATGTACCGGAAGCTTCGGTTCCGGCCGTTGAGATTTGTTCCGATATATCTCCCGCCGGAATAAGTTTTTCAGCATACGATACATTATAGTTCGTTACAAAATGAACAAAAAGCTTGTCTTTAGT
>CALCRE010000280.1 GCA_937894465.1 uncultured Clostridia bacterium | reverse complement strand
GTCATAGAAAACAGACCTAAGTTATTGGACAATTTACCTGACAAGCTGTCTTCCATGGCAATTCCTAAAGAAGCACCGTCCGGCTCGTATCCAATTTTATTCCATATAAAATTCAAAAAGCCGCACTCCTTTATATTAGGAAGCTTTTCATACAGATATTCCAACATAACCGCTATAGCATTCAATCCGTCTTCGGGTGTGCTGCCGTGAGCAGGGGTACCTCTTGATGCAATTACTTTGCCATATCTTTCATTAATATAATAGACTTTACCGGGCTCTCCTTTGGATATGTCCGAAAGGACTTCCAAATCGTCTTTATAGGGGGTATTGAATGTTACAGTGCAAAACTCCGGTACCACATTGAATGCATTCCCTGCTTCTATGGAGGAAATATCCGTGCATCGCGCCAGTTCATTTGTATCTTTTTCAAGATACAGGCTCATGATTCCCTTTTCCCGGTTATATGCAGGGTATCCTGCATCCGGAGAAAACCCATACAACGGCAAGGATTCTTTCTTAAAATAATAATCCAGACATTCCATTCCGGTTTCTTCATTGGTTCCGAAAATAACCCTTACCCTTCTTTTTGTTTTGATATTTAAATCTTTAAGAATCTTCAATGAATAGATTGCTGCAATGGCCGGGCTTTTATTATCCGAAGATCCCCGTCCGAATATTTTTCCGTCTTTTACAACGCCACTATATGGGTCTACGGTCCAACCGGTTCCCTCCGGTACCACATCCAAGTGTACCGGCACTGCCACATAATCTTCACCTTCTCCATACTCTGCATATCCGACATAACCATCTAAATCCGCTGTTTTTAATCCTAATTCTCGACTGATTTCCAAAGCAATTTGTAGGGCTTGATACGGGCCTTGGCCAAAGGGCTTCCCCGGTTGGGATTTTTCCATCACGCTTTTGCAACGCACAATGCGGGATATATTCGAAACGATTTGGTCCTTGTACTGATCAATTTCTTTGTAAATTTCTTTGATTGGAGCTGATTGCTCTTCATTATTTGATAACATAGGCATCTACCCTTTCAGTTTTATTTGACTCTGCTAGGTTATTATATCATATACCATCTGAACTCATGATGTAATATATTTATTGATCTTTTTCATTCACCTCTACCGTTATGAGATCATAAAATAATCAATAAATCCACAAACAAAGGCCATTACGTTACATAGTCCGTTAATATCAAGGGTTTTTACACCCTTTTTGTACTAATAAAAATACATTTTTTCGCACTTTGGTCGATTATTGAAGATAAATCGAGATAAGACGATGATTATGAAAGAATGAAGAGGTAATCTTTCGTCTTGCTCAAATTACTTTTTAAAATATTGGTTAAAAGGTTTTTGTATAATTGACTAATTTTTTTACTCACCATATAATATGCTTCGAGAATGAAAGTGGAGGAATATATCAGTGCTAAGGGGTTTCAGTAAGGTAAATCCGAATATCTACAGATATCAAAAGCGATTTCCATAACTGAATTGCACAGAAAGGATGTGAGGTTATTCAACACATAGGGTTCTATGTAGTTGATCACTTTTATGAAGAAGGAAAATGATGTCGAAGCACATATAAATTTTAACACGAGAGAGTTTTCAGGGCACCTGAAATCACGCTTGTCAGGACTATTGGCAACGGATGAGGAAATATTGTACGAAGTCATGTCCGATATGACTTTAGACGGTAATTACGATGAAGCCGGTTTAGTCCTCACGAACAAAAGATTAATTTCATTTGATCCGAAGCATCATGAATCCATATACCAAGTGGATGTCAATGAAATAAGGAGTACAACAATTGAAAAAATGTACGGTAACAGTATCTTCCAAGTTGTTTTGGATAATGAAACAATTGATGTGAATCGATTCACGAATGCAAGGGAAGATTTTTTTAATGAGTTTGTTTTGCGAATACTAGAAGTCCAAGGTCGGTCCGATGAAATCGACAATCTTGAAATGGCCAACGATCGGGAAAAGAAATATCGTTGTCCTAAGTGCGGACGAATCCTACCGGATAAAAACGCCATATGCTCGAAATGTATTGACAAACGCAAGGTCGTCCGTCGTCTGTTAGAGTATGTCAAGCCTTATAAAAAGCTGACATTCTTCGTCTTAATGTTGTCGTTGCTTGTTACACTTCTCCCCCTTATTCCGCCTATGTTAACAAGATCATTGATTGATGATGTTATTACCAACAGAGATGTGGAAAAGTTGTGGAAAATTGTAATCTCATTGGTTATGATTTATCTGTTTGACGGTATCTTTGCAGGGTTTCGAAGTTACAATCTGAGCAAGTTGTCCAATACCATCATATTCGACTTGAGAACACAAGCATTTAAAAGTGTTCAAAAGTTGACATTGAAGTATTACGACAAAAGAAGTACCGGTTCCATCATGTCCCGTGTCAGTAATGACACACAACGTTTGCAGGCGTTCATGATCAGTTTGACGCAAAACGTCATCGTTCAATTTCTGACTTTGATCGGGATACTGATCTTTATGTTCTATATGGATTGGAAACTCACGTTGCTTTCCATTATTCCTGTTCCATTTGTCATCATCGGTTCACAAATTTATGCGGAACACATGAGACCAAGATATAGAAGGATATGGAGACGCATGTCCAGGATGAATGCCATCTTAGGTGACTCCATACCCGGTATCAGAGTGATCAAGGCATTTACGGGAGAAGAACGGATTATTGATAAATATACCGATCAAGGTGAGGATTTGTTGCAAGAGCATCTATCTGCAGCAGCAAAATCCAGTGTGTATTCTCCCTTGATTACGTTTGCCGTTGTATTAGGAAGCATACTGATATGGGGATTGGGCGGTTACTGGGTCATCACTCAACCGGATCGTTTATCGGTGGGTAGTTTGATTGCCTTTATCAACTATGCCGGAAGATTTTACGGGCCGGTTCAATTCTTTGCTAACTTTAATGACCAGCTACAGCAAGCGTCAACATCAGCAGAGAGGGTATTTGAAATATTGGATGCCGATCCCGAGCCGAACTTGGGAAAAGGCAATTACATAGATAACATCGAAGGAAAAATAGTTTTTGAAAATGTTAATTTTTCCTATGAAAAAGGGAAGAATATCCTTAAGAATATTTCCCTGAAAGTTGAACCCGGTCAAACCATCGGTATCGTAGGATCCACCGGTTCCGGTAAATCAACATTGGTAAACCTCATACTTCGGTTCTATGAACCAACCGATGGTAGAATCAAGATTGACGATCAAGATATAGCAGATATCGATATCGATTTTTTAAGACAAAATATCGGCTACGTACTACAGGAACCGTTACTTTTCCGGGATTCCATTGCCAACAACATCATTTACAGTAAACCGGATGCAACCATCGAGGAAGTGGTTGATGCAGCTAAAATCGCCAATGCACACAAGTTTATCATCAAGTTCCCCGATGCTTATGACACTATACTCGGAGAGAGAGGTACCGGTTTGTCAGGCGGTGAAAAACAAAGGGTTTCCATAGCAAGAGCTGTGGTCAAGAACCCCAAGATTCTGATCTTGGATGAAGCCACTTCAGCTGTGGACACAGAAACTGAAAAGTTGATACAAGAGGCTATTGACCGCTTGATTAAAAACAGAACCACGTTAGTAATCGCCCACCGGTTATCAACGTTGCGAAAAGCCCATAAGATCCTGGTGTTGGAAAACGGTGAGATTCTCGAGTTTGGAACACAGAATGAATTATTGGAAAAGAAAGGTCGTTTCTACGATCTTGTACAGATGCAAACCGATATTGGTTCTGACATCATAAGGTATCAATAAGGAAGGTGAATAAAGATGCCATTCGGAAATTATATTACTGCCAATCAGGTGAAAGAAATTATACCGGCCAAAAACGGTGCTGTAACATTAAGTCGTGCTGACGGCGAGACCATAGAAAATATTAAGCCTAGAAGGTTGTTCCCACTAACCGGGAAGACAAAACATATTAACTTTTTGGACGCCGAAGGTGAAGAAGTTTTGATTCTGGATAACATGAAGAATCTGGACAAACAATCCAAGCAAACATTGTCTGATGCTTTAAACAGGTATTATGTGATTCCGAAGATCAGAGACATCTTGAGCATCAAGGAAGAATACGGTGTGTACACATGGAGCGTCAATACGGACAAAGGAAAGACCAGGTTTGAAGTCAGGCAGCCTAGTGTGGATATTAAATCATTAGGTGGCGGGTATGTCGTCGTTAAGGATATCAATGATAACCGGTACGAGATTCCCGATTCCAAGAAACTTGATCCGTTAAGTCAGCGGTTGTTGGAAGAACAATTGTAAGAATGAGGACTGAAAAGTCCAACCCGGAAAAAGAATCATAACATTTAAAAAGGATGTCCGAATCGGACATCCTTTTCTTTATACATATGTATAATGGTTTTATTTGATTGAATCTGCCAACTTGCCGACACATTCTTTGCAAATATTTTTTCCGGAGTAATTCACTACATCGTTTGCGTTGCCGCAGAAAATGCATGCGGGTTCGTACTTCTTGAGGATGATAGCTTCATCGTCAACATAAATCTCCATAGCGTCTTTGATTTTAATGTCAAAGGTCTTCCTTAACTCCATGGGTAAAACCACTCTGCCCAATTCATCAACTTTTCTTACAATTCCGGTTGCCTTCATAATACAATCCATCCCTTCAAAAATATATTTTTAGTGTTTGAATCAATATCTGCCCTACCATAATTTTGAATAAATTTAGCCATTTTAGTAACAACTATTTCCTTATGGTAGAAACCGTTTGACTCTTTAATAAGTTAACAATCAAACATTATTATACACTATTATTAAATTATTTCAAGTAACTATTATGCAGTTAATAATATATTAACAATTTTTTATCATAAATTATAAATTTTTTATAAATCTTTCTGCGCAAGTTAAGCCTGTTTCATACATATTACAAAGTAATTGCAATGCATTTGTTATTACTTTATCACATTTTTTGTGGGCAAATTATGAATTTTGACTTTTTTTTGATCCGATTTGATAATTTTTTTAGAATTATAGCAAAAAAAAGGCTGTTATGCAAAACAGCCTCTCCTTCGATTCTCTTTTAAATGATCTTAAAGCATAATGGCCTTTACACCTGTAATCTTACAGAAGTCAGCCAATACGTCATAAATGTCCTCTCCGTAACCTAATACAGCATACTCATTGGTCCAGTTTTCCAACAATGCATTGATGTCACATTCAGCAGTCACAAATGCATGAGGCCAGAAAGGTATGCCGCATTCAAGACGTCTCTTTTCAATCTCAGCCTTATCCGGCTCTTTGATAGTACATCTGGTAACCGTCATCTCGAATTGCCCGTTATTGCGGCCGAATCGTGCAAGAACGCCCTTTCCCTCTTTACAAACACAGTGGATGGATAATCCCCCGGCTTCCCCTTCCGTGGGTATTCCGTGTCCTGCAAAACCGGCAGGACCGGTTTCACTTTGCAGTGAAGGCGGAACCGCTCCGTCGCCGATGATTTTTATTTCATTATTGGATTTGTCAATATGCTGCAAGTCACCGTAATAAACCGGTTCGTTGCTAAGGTTAGATAACAAATATACCGTCATTAAAGTATTAAAGTCGGATAAAGTGGATGTGGGAATCCGATCTTCTAGAATCATGCTTTGAGCAAAGCATGTAGCCGAATAGTCATCCCCTAAACCGGGGAATGATTGAATGGTATACATGTCCCATTTTTCTTTTTTCAGCATTTTCTTTAGTGCAATATATAATCTATAGGATCTTTCCGAAGCGGCATCTCTCTCCGGCACTTTGCTGAACAATGTTGCCAACCGCGCTTCCACTTCCTTGATTTCTTCTTCGGTCACCGCTTGCGCTGTTTTGAGCAAAGTGGTTGTGTCTCTTGAATCAATGTCCATACCGAAAGTTTTCATCCATTGGGCAGGGTCTGCAACTCCGCATGTCTGTCCCATACCGCGGCCTCCAAAAGCGCCAATGGTGGACATGTTCAGTTTGTTCTTCAAAGTACATGCTTTTGCATAAGATGTCACTTTTGCAACTTCAGTAGGATCTTTAGCGGATCCATACACAAACTTGTGATCTATTCCTATTTCCTTCAAGCCTCCATGAAGTACCAAGCCCCCCACAGGACGCCATCCTTGGGATCCGGGATGAGTCCATATTAAAATACCTTTTCCCGTTCCCGCAAAATCACGAATGGCCGCAACCATATTCGATGCCCATACCCATGTACCGGAGAAAAGAATCACCAAATCAATTTCATCGTCCTTTTTCATAGCTGAAAAGGCTTCTTTTGCTTCCTCTTTGGTGGCCACCACCACATCGTGTTCTTTTAGCACCAATCCGTTGTCTGTCAAAGCTTTTTTAGAATCTGCAATGATTTTGTCGTCAATAAACGGCTGGCCCATCGGGTCCTTCAACCCGTCCTTGTGTACCCCGTATACGATAAATCCCGCTACCGGCTTTCTCATGTCAAAACCTCCTTGTTTAACAGTTTTTCAATGTTTTTATAATAAATTTTTTCTAATGCACCATCTTCCAATCCGATTCCATAGATCTTCCAATTTCCATGAGGGGCTTTAGGCTTATTGGAATAATCAAAATATTCATCAAATGTCTCAAGACATCTGAAATTCGCTTCATAATCAATATTAAAGGGATTCATGTCCGTGCCGAATACAATTCGATCTTGATACTTGTTAAAAAACTTTCGAGATGAGTATGGTTGCCTTCCCACTTCCGAAACCCTTTCTGCAAAATCAATGAACATGTTAGGATACTTGTCCAAGCAACGCCCAACATACCCTAGATCCTCCGAGCACGATCCCCCGTGGGCAACAATGAATGTGGTATCAGGGTTGTTCTTTAAGACGTTTTCCTGCATGATCATGAGTTGATTGAATTCGAAAAATTCTTCCCCGTAAAAACTCCAATCAGGACGGATATGCAATTCGTCATACCGCTCATTGTACATATCAATCGGATCAAAGAAAGCAATAGGATCCGCTACATGGGCCAGAACAATCAACCTTAGCTCCCCGGCTGCTTTGAATATGCAATCGATACGAGGGTCGTCAAAGGGAATCTTCTTTCCGTTTTTATCTTTCAAATACAAAGATATGTTCTTCCATACCTTGACTCCCTTGATTCCTTTGGCTTTCGATTCCTTTAGCGTTCGATACACATAACTCTCAAAATCAGCATCATCCAATCGTGACACATCCACTGTACCGAATGTAACAATAAAATCATCATTGTATTTTTGGGTTTTCGCAAGCATCCTATCCAATTCATCGCCCCAAAATCCGTCTAAGTTAATCATCCTTTTAATACCGAAGGACTTTAAGGTATCAACCGTGTTGTCCAAATCGTACAGTGTATCATAATTATCTCCGATGACAAGCTTTCCTAAGTGAGCATGAGCTTCGAACACCGGAAATTTAGCCTTTTCAATCCTTGTGGAAGGAGCCCTTAAGGTGGTGTGGGGAATATAGTTCATGCCGCATATCAAATTCGGATCTGACATACAAAATCACTCCTTTTGCAATCTGTTTACAGGCTTTATGCTTTTCCGGCACATCCGAACAAATCCATAGCCTGCATCACATTTTCCTTTATAGCCAATATAGATTCCATCATAATATTATGGTATAACAAAATACCGTTATCAGCGTTGAGTTTTTCTTTCATATGTTCCGCCGCATATTTAGCCATTCCGGTATAGTAATTCACCTTGGTGATGCCATTTGCAATAGAATTTCTAAAGTCTGTTGCATCCAAGCCCGATCCGCCGTGCATTACCAACGGAACATCAACCGTCTGTCGGATCTTGTTTAATCTGTCCAAGTCCAAAACAGGTTTTTTCAGATATACACCATGAGCCGTACCAAATGCCACAGCCAGTGCGTCCACTCCGGTGTTGCTCACAAATTCAAGTGCTTGATCCGGTTGCGTATAGTATGACTCGTCCCCTGCAACTGAATCATCTTCGTCTCCGTCGGCACCGGCGCTTTTGGGACGAACCACATGTCCTAATTCCGCTTCCACATCTACACCTAACACTCGAGCTATTTTTACAACTTCTCGGGTGTTTTTCACATTTTGATCATAAGGCAAATCCGATCCGTCGTACATCACCGCATTAAATCCCAAATGCATGGCTTTCATCACCGCTGAAAAACTCTTTCCGTGGTCTAACAATAATGCTACAGGCACATCGGCCAGCCGTGCTTCATTGACCAGAACAGGTGCCAGCTTTTCAATGGGTGTATATTTAAAATGGACTTCGGCATGACACAATATCACCGGTGCTTTCAACTCACTTGCAGCTTCTAACACTCCTCGGGTCATATCCAGATTAACAGCATTAAAACATCCCACCGCGTATTGCCGTTTTTTAGCATCTTCCAGTATTTCCTTCATGCTTACCAATGGCATATATAAAGTCTCCTTATTTATAGATATCTTTCATTGCTTGATACACTCTTTTGTATTTCACAAATTGTTCTTGATAATATTCACTCATACTTGGTTCCGGATTGTATACCTTCTTGACTTTCACAATTCTTTCGATGCCGTCCTCCACATCTTTATAAATCCCACATGCAACACCGGCTAAAATAGCCACACCGGCGGTTCCCGCTTCTGTTACATTCAGTGTTTCTATGACAGAATTCATCATGGTGGATTTTAATTGCATGTATTTATCGCTCTTTGCAAGGCCTCCCACCGCTCTTAAACGATCCACCTTCACACCTTCACCGGTTAATATCTTTGTGTTCACCATGATCTCATAGGTGATTCCCTCCAATATGGCTTTGATAAACTTTTCTTTGGTGGTATCCAAGGTTACACCTAAAATGGCACCTTTGGATTCACTGTCCATATACGGAGTAGCTGATCCCGAAAAATGCGGTAATACAAACATTCCGGAAGGTTGGTCCATCGCACTGTCCATAATATAGTCGTATGCATTGATACCGTGGCTTTCGGCATATGCTTTCTCGGCTAATCCGAATGTATCCCGGTACCAACGGACAACACTGCCGCTTGTCATGGTGAATGCATATGTGACATACAAACCGTCCACTACATGAGGTACTAATACAAAATTATTCTTCACCATACCCGGCGTGATAATCGGAGAATCAAAAGCAGGGGTGATACATTCCACCGTTCCCAATCCGTCCACAGCCAGTCCGGCTTTATTGACACCGGCACCTAATGCGGCACAGGGTTGGTCGTGTCCTCCGGCTACCAGCAGAATATCATTGGACAAACCCAATTCAGCCGCCACATGCGGTGAAATTTTACCTAGAATGGTTCCCGATGCAGTAGGTTGTGCAAAGTAGCTGCGATTGACACCGGCGCAATCTATAATTTCATCGCTCCACTTTTTATTGATCACATCAAATGCCATGCTTCTAGTTGCTAAAGAGTAGGTGGAAAAAGCCTCTGCACCTAGCATGTATAATACATAATCACCTACAAACAGAATTTTATCGATCCTGGCATAAACATCCGGTTGATGATCCTTGATCCACATTAATTTTGGTAAGGAATAGATCTTTTGAGGTTCTGTCCCCGCCACCTTATACATCTCGAAGCCCAATTGGTCTGATGTAAAACGATCCAGGTATTCTTTACCCCTCGGGTCAATGTACAAAATGGGGTTGTTCAAGGGTTCCCCCTTCTTGTCCACTGCAATGAATCCCTCTCCGAATGAAGAAGTGCATATTGCTTTGATATCGCCTTTTACTTCCTTGGCAGCCAACTTAATGGCATTTTTCACTTCGTCCCGAATGCTTTTGGCCGGTATTTCATAATATCCTTCCAGGGATATCACTGTTTTGTATTCTCTGTATGAACTGCCGGCTACATTGCCGTATGCATCCACTATGGTGGCTTTACATCCCGTACTGCCTACATCAATACCCATTAAGTACATAGTATCACTCCCGTTATTTTATTCTTCGTTATTCAGTGTTTCATCTGATTTTACGAATTTTTATATTACATTTTGCGTTGTCCGTTTGACTGTCATCAAAAATATATTCATAGCCCAAAGGCTCTAAAACTCGCCGATATAATACGTCACAATGACCACAATAGTCATGATAGGGTTCCATATGACTCATGTTTAACAACATCCTCTTTGAGGGACAATCGTGCATGGTAATGGTGAACTCTCCTTCATCTTCGTCTAATGTCATGGTAAAAGCCGCTGCTTCTTCATTGAGAGAATGTGACCAGTAGTTCCAACATCCCCTGATGCCGGCTTCTTCTACACTTTTTTTCAAGCTATCATTCAAGTATTCATCGGATATGTATTCCCAAAATTCCATGACCTTTTTCTTGCTGCCTTTTTCTTCTAAATACTTGAACAACTCGCTGTATGCAGGTATGAATTCGGTACATGATATCATAACAAGTCCCTCCTGAAAAACTTCAATACACTTTTACCGGTAGCACAATCGTATTCCAAACATTCAAATGCAAAGGGTGTTCCCTCGCAGATGGTTTCATAAACAGTGAGAGTGGTAAGTATGTACAAGGATGAAGGTGTGACCTTCATCTTCTTAAAGTGTTTTAAAGCAGGACATTCATGTATCGCAACAGTCATCAAATCTTCACTGTATTCGATCTTGCAATCAGCTTTTTCAATTTCATAAATCTTTTGAAAGTAATCTCTCAAAACACTTAAACCCTGCTCTTTCAAGCCCTGGGTCAAAGGAGCATAATAATGACTGGAGAATGTTTTCAAATATTCCACAACACCATCCCTGCCATAGTTCTCCCTTACGAACTCCAACCCCACATTCATGGAGATATGAAAGTCCTTGTGCAGATATTCATTGTCCGATGCTTTCCTGTCCATAACTTCCTTTGCCAAAAATACCACTCTCCCCGCATTCGTCATTATTTAAAATATGCAACGCCGGATTCAAATATCAGTTGATCCTTGTTTCCCGGCACATTGATACCAACATATTTCCCTTTTCTTTCTGAGTGTGTCATTTTACCTAATATCCTACCGTCCGGAGAAGTAATCCCCTCGACACCTCCAACAGATCCACTCGGATTAAACCTGACATCCTCCGTCACATTTCCGGAACAATCCACATACCCGGTTGCAATCTGTCCGGCCTTTGCCATTTCCAAGAGTTCTTTTTCTGATGCTACAAACCGGCCTTCCGAAGAAGAGAACACCGTTGTGTGAGTGTCACCCAATTCTGATTTTATAAACCAAGGAGATAGTACAGATAAAACTTTTGTTTGCACCATATGGGATACATAACGTCCGCATGTATTTTTTGCCAATACAGGAGCACCGTCATTCATCCTTGTGATCTTGCCATAGGGCAATAATCCGGATTTAATCAAACCTTGGAAACCGTTACAAATACCAAGAATCAATCCGTCGCGGTTATACAACAAGTCATTTAATGCTTCTTCAATAAACGGATTTTTTAATATCGCTGCTATATATTTTCCGGCACCATCCGGTTCGTCCCCTGCACTTGCTCCTCCGGGAATCATGATAATCTGGCATTTTTTAATTACCTTCACCATTTCATCAATACTCTTTTGAATATCATTACCGGTTAAATTTCTAAAAACAAAGTCATAAACAGAAGCTCCTGCCGTCTCAAATGCCTTTTTACTTTCATACTCTCCGTTTGTTCCGGGGAATATCGGAATAAAGACATTAGGCTTGGCAATTTTGGTAACTGCTCTACCCCTTCTCATGGTATAACCTTTATCGGTCAGTACACTATTTGCAACTGCATTTTTCTTCCTCGTGGGGAATATCGGCTCTAATGTGCCTTCCCAAGCTTGTTGTGCTTCCTCTAAGGTGATAATCGAATCCTTGTATTGAACAACCGGTTGGGTCGTTATATAACCGATTTTAATCGGTTCCAATTTTTCAGGGAAGCCCTTAAATCGCGAATCCACCTCGATCAACAAAGAGCCCATATCCGGCATGAATAATTGTTCTTCTGTCAATGAATCCTCTAAATGAACACCTAGTCGATTTCCAAAAGCCGTTCTAAAAATTGTTTCAATGACACCGACACCTTTTACCACAGATGCTGAAACCAAACCGTCTTTTTGTTGCACGGAGCTGACAAAATCCCATATTTGTGCCAAAGCTTCGTAATCCGGTATCATATCTTTATCTTTTTTAACCTTGAGTAAATACAATGTGTTTCCTGCTTCTTTGAGTTCGCTTGAACGGATTCGATCGCCTTCGGTGACGCAAACCGCAAATGAAACAAGCGTAGGAGGAACATTTATATCTTTAAAGGTTCCGGACATGCTGTCTTTTCCCCCGATGGAGGGTATCCCCAAAGCTGTCTGCGCTTCAAAAGCACCTAATAAGGCTGAGAAGGGCTTACCCCACCTGGCAGGATCCCGGGATAGTTTTTCAAAATATTCCTGGAAGCTCAAACGCGTTTTTCTCCAGTCGCATCCTAATGCTGCGATCTTGGCTAAAGACTCTGTTACAGCATAAGCTGCACCGTGATAGGGACTCCATTCTCCGATATATGGGTCGTAACCGTACGACATGACTGTGCAAGTATCGGTATCCCCATCTAAAACAGGCAATTTTGCCGCCATACCTTCTTGGGGAGTCAATTGGTATTTACCGCCTAAAGGAAACAAGACTGTGGATGCACCGGCTGTGGAGTCAAACATTTCAGCCAGACCTTTTTTAGAACAAACATTCAAAGAAGACAACACTTCTCTTACTTGGTTAAACTTTAATTCTTTTACTTTAAAATAGCTTTCTCCGACAGGTTCGGTGACATGAATACTTGTTTTTTGGCCCATACCGTTGGTTTCGATGAAGTCACGAGATATGTCCACAATGATCTGATCTCTCCAGAACATTCTCATACGGTTAGTATCGGTGACATCCGCCACAACAACCGCTTCTAAGTTTTCCATATCAGCGGCTTTTATGAAAGTATCTGCATCTTTTCCGGCCACAACAACCGCCATTCTTTCTTGGGACTCAGATATGGCAAGCTCGGTTCCGTCCAAACCTTCATACTTTGTCGGCACGTAATCCAGGTAAATATCTAAGCCTTCCGCAAGTTCGCCGATTGCTACGGAAACTCCCCCCGCTCCAAAATCATTACATCTTTTTATGAGACAGGAAACTTTCTTATCTCGGAATAACCGTTGAATATTTCGCTCGATCAAGGGGTTACCTTTTTGAACTTCTGCTCCGGCAGTTGTAAAGCTTCCTTCGTCATGTTCCTTCGAAGAACCGGTTGCTCCACCTAAACCGTCACGACCGGTATGACCACCAACTAGAATAACCACATCGCCTTTTACCGGTTTTTCTCTGCGGACATTTTCTGCAGGGGCAGCACTGATCACGGCTCCTAGCTCCATTCTTTTGGCCATAAAGCCCGGGTGATAAATTTCATTCAAATATCCGGAAGAAATTCCGATTTGGTTTCCGTAAGAACTATAACCTTTGGCTGCAGTAGTGGTTATTTTAAATTGAGGCAGTTTACCCGGTAAAGTATCTTCAACCTTGTGCAAGGGATCTCCGGACCCGGTGATTCTCATTGCTTGATAAACATAAGATCTGCCGGACAAAGGATCTCGAATGGCACCGCCCAAACAAGTGGATGCACCTCCGAAAGGTTCGAATTCCGTGGGATGGTTGTGGGTTTCATTTTTAAACATCACAAGCCAATCCTGCTTTTCACCGTTTACATTGGCTTGGATTTTAATGCTGCAGGCATTGATTTCTTCCGAAGCATCCAAATCCTCCAGTAACCCGTTTTGCCGTAAATATTTCATGCCCAATGTAGCAATATCCATCAGGCAGATATCTTTTTTCTTTTCTTTATAGACAACATTTCTAATGCCTTGATACTTTTCGTATGTTTCCTTTATTCTTTCTGAAACAGTTCCCTGATCAAAAGCAACCGATTCAATGGTTGTGTTAAATGTGGTGTGTCTGCAGTGATCGGACCAATACGTATCCAACACCTTTACTTCCGTAATAAAAGGATCTCTTTTTTCCGTGTCACGAAAATATGCTTGAACAAACAGCAAATCTTCAAGAGACATGGCCAAGCTGTTTTCTGTGAGATACTCCATCGTTTGCTCCGGAGTCATGGAGATAAATCCGGTGACAACATCAACTTTCTTCGGTGCGGGGGGATTGTCCGCTAATGTAACAGGCAACTCCATAGATGCCATTCTAGCATCAAGAGGGTTGATAATATGTGTTTTTAATTTTCGGAACTGCTCTTCCGAGATTTCACCGTAGAATAAATAGACCTTCGCGGTCTTTACAATCGGTGTCCCCTTTAGAGTCAATAGCTTTAAGCTTTGAGACGCCATATCTTCCCTTTGGTCATATTGGCCGGGCAGATACTCTACAGGTAAAAATCTTGCCGCTTTTTCGATTTCCGGCTTAATATCGTAAAACACATGATCCGTTGCCGGCTCGGAAAAAAAGGTTTCGATTGCCTCTTGAAATACTTGTTCCTCTATGTTCTCCACATCATATCGATTGATTATTGCCAATCCTTCTAAACCTTTTATGTTTAACAAAGTAGAAAGTTCCCGCAGGAGCATTTGAGCTTCCACATCAAACCCTTGTTTCTTCTTTACATAAATCCTTTTCATATTCCCCATCGCATAACCCTTTCTGATTATTAATATAGATTATATTGTCTGCGCCAAGGATCCCATGGGATCCCAAGGTTTCAACACTATTGGCTCTTGTTTTACTAAATCAAGTATCTTTTTATCCAGATACTTTTTATGTACTACCACTTGATACATGTATTCATCGAACCATTTGTCACTCATGACCAAAAAGCCTTTGTGACCTCTGTCCTCGCCCCAGCTGTTTTCCACTTTCCAACGGGTAGGTTTGTCATCAATGATGTTAACCCCTGTAAAAACCATGGCATGGGTCATACAGCTATTGTAATAATCCAAACGGAATGCTTTATCCGACACGAATTCGGTATCTAAAGCTCCGTCGTAATCAAATGCGTCGGTATCCAAAATGCCTTCGTCCCTATAAAACATTTTTCCCACATCACACCCGAACCATACAGGCACATCATCTTTCATTTGCTTGATGGCTGCTTCCTTCATGGTGTCAAGATCCACGTTCAGGTATTTTACATCCTTACCTCCGATGACATTGCCCAAATATTTCACCGTATAGGTTTTCCACATAGGTTTGTCATCAGTAGGTGCATTGATTAAGCTTACATAATCCCGGATATCAAAATCAATATATTTTTTATAAAAATCCATGGGAGTCATATTTCGATCGGCAAAGAACTTTTTGTCTTTATCGCGATATTCAAAATCAAAACTTTCCGGAGGTTGTCCTAAGAACATACACAACATTTTATAGATTTCCGCCATCATTTGATCTTTTTTGGCACTTAAATCACTGACGGGGCTTCCGTCTTGATACATGCTTCGTAATGTAGCAGCAAACTCGCGGAGCTTGATTTGCAAGAATTTGTTCATTTGAGCGCTACTACTACTAGGGGTGGTTTCCGGCATGGCCTCTTTGGGTACAATACCGTACTTTTCAACGATATTACAGAACATATCCCATTGTCCCCCGTCGCTAACCATATTTTGAATCAGCCACATGATTTCTCTGCTGCCGGTTTCCTGATCCAACGTATCGATCATGGTTTCCAGAAAATAATTGGCTTTTTCGAATTTGTCCCAAAAAGCAACATAGTTTTGGGATAATTCAAAGTCTTTTATATTAAATTTCTTACCGATATGAAAACGCATGGTATTTAAACCTGCGAAAATCCAACATCTTCCGCTGCCTTTTTGATTGGTGATTTTACCGGTCTCAATTTCTACTGAGAAATTGTATTGCATCTTACGAAGAGCTTCGTTGTTAAATGCAATGGCGTCAATTCCGCTTTTGTTAATGGCATTGGCCAAGAAATTCGCCTGTTTGTTATTGTCATATTCCTCTTTATATTTCCTGATCTTTTCAAAAGTCATTTCAGTAGCATTCTTCATTTTTACACCTCTATAATAATACATGATATAATTACCATTATTATATCACGATTTCAAAGCATATGGAACAACGGAGTTTGGTTCTTGAATAAGGAGGAACAACATGCAACATCAAAAGAAACGCTTCAACTGGGGCATCATCGCCACAGGAGTCATCGCCGGGAAATTTTCAACGGGCTTACACTTTGCCTCCGGTGCAAATAAATATGCCGTCGCATCAAGAAGCCTTGCTAAGGCCGATGAATTTGCAAAAGAACATGGCTTTTCCAAAGCATATGGAAGTTACGAGGAGTTGTTGGCCGATCCAAATGTGGATGTTGTCTATATTGCCACACCTCATCAGCTACATGCTAAAAACACCATCGCCGCATTAAAGGCAAAAAAAGCGGTGATCTGTGAGAAACCTTTTGCAGCAAATGCTGCGCAAACTAAAGAAATGGTGAGAATCGCTAGAGAAAACAAGTGCTTATTGATGGAAGCCATGTGGACACGATTCATACCGGCCATCCGAAAAGCCAAGGAAATGATTGAGGAGGGTAAGATTGGAGACCTTCGCATGATCACAGGAGACTTCGGATATAGGACAGACATGGAATCCGAAGGTAGACTGTTTGATAACTCTGCTTGCGGAGGTGGTCTGATGGATGTAGGGATTTACCCGATCTCATTGGCATCCATGTTCTACAAAGAACAACCGGAAGCAATAGAAGCGCTAGGTGAAATAGGGGAAACATCCGTAGATGAACAATCAGCCTATTTGTTCCGTTACAAAGGCGGACAAATGGCGGTATTATATAGTGCCATACGAACTGAAACACCGACAGAAGCCGTTATTATGGGTACGACAGGAAGAATAAAACTTCATGCACCTTTTTACAAAACCCAAAAAGTTTCTTTGATCAAAGGATGTGAAGAAACTCTGATCGACATACCCTATGAAGGAAACGGATACCAATTCGAAGCCATGGAAATGATGAGGTGCCTGAACGAAGGTCTATTAGAAAGCCCAGTTATGACTTTGGATGAATCGATTGCCATCATGGACACCATGGACCGAGTCCGAGCTTCTATGGACCTAATGTTTCCTATGGACAAATAAAAAAGAAATATGAATTCAACCGTTGCTTGAATGATAAACGATATCATTCAAGCAACACTTGTTGGATTGTTATCCACTTACTCAATACAATGGTTATGTAAATCAAAAGCAATCATATTGTCTTGCAGAAAGGGAAAAATAGTATGTTTAGTATGGAGTATACAGGCAGAAAAATATCAGAGCTTCGCAAGTCTCGTAATATGACACAAATGGAACTAGCAGATCATATGAATATCAGTTTTCAAGCGGTTTCCAATTGGGAGAGAGGAAATTCCATGCCGGATATCTCAAAGCTTCCCGAACTGGCCGAACTATTCGGAATTACCATTGATGAGTTGATCGGCGGGAAATTAGAATTACTCGATAGCGTAGTGTCTGAAAAAACCGTTGAATATCTCCAATCCAACTCTATTACTTCAGATGAATTCAAGGAGATTGCTCCTATTCTAAAGCCGGATCAAGCAGATACGATCTTCGAAAATGTAACGCCATCCTTTGATTTGTCAGAAATAGCGGATATTGTCCCATTTATAAGCCGAAATATTGTCAATCAACTTGCTATTCAGTGTTCGGAAAACGGCAGCTACAAAGACTTGGATCACCTTGCACCTTTTGTTGATAAAAAGATATTAACCTCTATTGCGAAGAAAATGATCTCTGAAGGAAAAAGCATTGCAGATCTTGCGCTCTTTCTCGGCAGAGAACACATTGATGAGTACGCAATGGAAAATTATCAATTAAAAGGCTTGTCATCACTTGATGATATCGCCCCCTTTATTTCAAAAGAGATCTTACACCAAATAGCGGAAAAGGAGTTTGCAAATAACGGTCTGAAAAATTTTGAATCTATTGCACCGTTTATGAACACAACACTTCTTAACGATTTCGCCCAAAAGGCCATACAGAAGGATGGTATAAAAGCAATCAGCCCCATTGCGCCTTTTCTGGACAAAACCATGTTGTCAACATTTGTGAAAGAAAAATATCTTTTATAACGAGGAAAATCTATGGAACTCCCGGTCAGTGAATGTAAGCATGTAGATGTGATGGTAATCGGCGGAGGAACGGCAGGATGCTTTGCGGCCATATCCGCTGCAAGAGCCGGAGCATCCAACGATGATTGAAAAGAACGGAATATTAGGCGGGACTATGATAACTGCTAGCGTCAACTTCCCGGGATTGTTTTTCGCATGGGGAAAGTAAGTCATCAGCGGACCCAGTTGGGAATCCATTGAAAGAACCATTCTAAGAGGTAGTGCCAAAATTCCCCTAATCACCAAAACACCACAAAGGTATATACCTTAGTTAAAAGGTCATTAAAAAGACCGAGGTTATAAGATGCACCTCGGTCTTCATATAGTTCTTCATTTCGTTTCTCTATTTGACGCTTTTTACTATTAATTATTTTTCATCATAGCTTTTTTTCTTGATGATATTTCTTTGAATCTTGCCGCTGATGGTCTTGGGCAATTCTTCCACAAATTCAATGATTCTAGGATATTTATACGGAGCCGTTATTTCCTTCACATGATCTTGCAGTTCCTTCTTCAAAGCATCACTTGGTGTATATCCTTTGGCTAATACCACTGTGGCTTTAACCACCTGGCCGCGGATTTCGTCCGGAGCTGCGGTAATAGCGCATTCCACCACCGCTTTATGTTGAATCAATGCACTTTCCACTTCAAAAGGTCCGATACGGTATCCCGAGCTTTTGATAACATCATCGGCACGGCCTACAAACCAAAAGTACCCGTCTTCATCGCGGTACGCCATGTCTCCTGTATGATAAACATGATCAGACCATACGCTTTTTGTCAATTCATCGTCTTTATAGTAGCCGTCAAAAATACCCAAATTCTTATGTTCGGTTTTTAACACGATTTGACCTTCTTGCCCAGGTATACAGGATTCCCCGTTTTCATCCACCAAATCAACGTCATATATGGCGTTTGCACGCCCCATGGAACCGGGTTTGGGTTCCATCCAAGGGAAATTGGCAATAGCAAGGGTCAATTCGGTTTGACCGAATCCTTCGAAGCACTTTAATCCGGTTGCTTTCAACCATTGGTAATACACTTCAGGATTCAAAGGTTCTCCAGCAATGGTACAATGTTTGATGGCAGACAGATCAAAAGCAGACAGATCCTCTTTAATGAAAAAACGATACATGGTAGGCGGTGCACAAAAAGTAGTTATTTTATACTTTTCCATAATTTTAAGTACCTTAGGAGCAATAAATTTATCCATATCGTAAACCAATACAGCTGACCCGGCAATCCATTGGCCATACAGTTTTCCCCACATGGCTTTCATCCATCCGGTATCGGATATGGTAAAGTGCAAACCGTCATCTACGCAACAATGCCAATATTTCGCAGTGACAATATGAGCCAAAGGATAGGTATAATTATGCAATACCATTTTAGGCATCCCCGAAGTACCCGATGTAAAGTACAACAACATGGTATCTTTCCCGGAGGCATATTGCTCACCTACAGGGCGAACAAAGTCTTTTCTTTGTCGAGAAATTTCTTGATCAAAAGACAGCCAGCCTTCTTTTTCTCCATTTACCATAACTAAATTCTTTATTGACGGAGATTCCGGCATAGCCAATTCCACTTCATGAACAATCTCGGACTCATTTAGACATACGATTGTTTTAATTTCACCGGCTACATTTCGGTATACAATATCTTTTTTTCTAAGAAGATGGGTTACAGGTACACCAATGGCTCCAATCTTATGAAGGGCGATGATGATATACCAAAACTCATATCTACGTTTCAATATGAGCATGACCTTGTCGCCTTTTTTGATTCCTATGCTTTGGAAAAATGCAGCCGCTTTGTCACTGAGCTCTTTCAGTTTCCTAAAATTAAAGATGTGTTCCTCTCCTTCGTCGTTGCACCATACCACTGCCCTTTTGTCCGGGCATTTTAGAGCATATTCATCCACGACATCATAAGCGAAATTGAACTCATCAGAAACATTAATCGAAAAATTTTGTCGAAAGTCCTCATAACTATCATATTCTAATTTGCTTACATATTTATCTAATAAATTCATAATAAACCTTCCTATGTATAATTCATAAAACGGATATTGTCATTATTATATTGTGATTTATAATATCTTGCAAGTTTATCATAGTATATATCTGTTGTAAAGAGACGAATTTAACACCATTTTGTAAAAAGCAAACCAGCTATAAACCAAAACAATTGGTTTGGCTTGCCTATAAACAACCTTTGATGGCTTGCACAGCTTGGAAGATTCCTTGGTTGTTGTCAATGATAAAGTCTGCCGTTTCCCTATATAGATGAATTCTTTGATCATATAGTTTCATCAGTTTTTCATATCGATCTTCACCGGCTAACAAGGGACGGTTGATCAATTCATCATTTTGTATGATCAACTCAGGAGAACGATCCAAAAAAAACACCTTGCCTGTGTTTTTCAAAAGGTTAATGTTTTCTTTTCGTGTAACAATTCCTCCTCCTGTAGACACTACCATGGAATTTCCATATGACAATTGTCTTAATATATTGGTCTCGATCCGTCGAAAATATTCCTCGCCGATATCAAACAACTCTGAAATTTTGCCGTAAAAAGATTCGATGTATTCATCGGTATCTATAAAATCCAAGTTTAATGTCTTTGCCAATGTTTTTCCCACAGATGATTTTCCACTTCCGGGCATACCGATCAAAACGATGTTGTCCCCTGCATTTTTCTTCATTCGGTAAAAAAGCTCTTGAGCATTACATTGCTCCTCAGACCACCAAATTTCATGTGCTTTTAACACCTGAAAAGCTGTTGTCCACATACCGTTTTGAACCATTTGTCCATTCTTTCTTGCTCTCTTCACCAATGCGGTATCCCAAGGGTGATAAATCAAATCGATAACACATTTAAATTGACCTCCGGAAAGATCATAGATAACAGGACAAGAGCCAGTGTCCGGGAACATACCGGTGGAACCGCAATTGACGAACAAAGCAAAATCCTTACTTTCAGCCGCTTCATCTTCATTGATTACAGTACACCCTGTTATTTTTCCGGTCAGTCTTTTCTTATCCTTTACCGTGACAACAATCTCCGAAACGCCGATATCTTTCAACACTGCAACCACCGTGTTCAACGACCCACTGTACCCTGATGTCATAGCCTTTTTCCCTTTAAAATCAATGCCGGTGTGATCAAGGGCTTTTTTGAAACCGAAGTATTCCGTGTTAAAGCCATATAGAATACCATTGTGGATTCTTACGGCATCCACCATTCCTGTTGTTTTCGCTTCAGCGGACCATTGATCCATCACATGATAAACGCGATGTTGCAAAGGAGCGGCAATATAAAGGCCGCTATAGCCTTTATTCGCCGCTTCATTTATACACACACTTAATTCTTGATCCGATTCCAAATCAAAACAATCAAGTTTCGTATCGAAACCTTTCATTTCATGATATTCTTGCCAAACATCCATCCACTTGTGATAGGATGACTTTTTTCTTATAAGAGCGTACCGCAATATTTTTGCCCTTTCGTTCAGGCTTCCACATCTTTCATGGTCAAACTGATTCGTTTTTTCTTTTGATCCACATCCAGTATTTTGACCTTGACAATGTCACCGATCGACAAAACATTCATGGGATTCTTCACAAAGGAATTGCTGATTTGCGATATATGCACCAGCCCGTCTTGATGAACCCCTATATCAACAAAAGCGCCAAAGTTCGTAATGTTTCTAACTGTACCCTCCATCACAGACCCGGGTTTCAAATCCTTGATGTCAATGATTTCCCTTTTAAAAGCCGGTTTGGGGAAGCTTTCACGAACATCTCTTCCCGGTTTTTTCAATTCTTCAATAATATCCGTTAATGTGGGAACACCGATTTCGATTTCCTTAGCTAAAGGTTGTATACCGATTGCGTTTACACGTTTGTCCATATCACACATTTCACTGTTCTTGACATCTTCAACCGTATATCCCAACCGTTGAATCAATTTAATTGCCGCATTATAGGATTCCGGATGAACTCCCGTATTGTCTAAAATATATTCACCGTCTGATATTCTTAAAAATCCCGCACATTGCTCGAATGCCTTTTCTCCGAGCTGATTTACATCCTTTAATTGCTCGCGCTTTGTAAATTGCCCGTTATCATCACGGTATTTGACAATATTTTCTGCTATTGTTTTATTAACACCGGAAACATAGGATAACAATGAAGCTGATGAGGTGTTTAAATCAACGCCCACTCGGTTTACACAGTCTTCTACAACTCCGCGCAATGTTTGTGCTAACCTTGTTTTGTTCATGTCGTGTTGGTATTGACCTACTCCTATAGATTCAGGAGGAATTTTTACAAGCTCGGCCATGGGATCCTGCAATCTTCTTGCAATGGAAACCGCACTTCTTAACGCAACATCAAATTGGGGGAATTCCTTTGTACCTAATTCCGAAGCCGAGTATACGGATGCTCCGGCTTCATTGACAATTACATATACCAAATCCGATTGGGATTCCCGTATGAAATCCGCAACAAAATTTTCCGTTTCCCCGGAAGCTGTTCCGTTTCCGATTGCAATGATCTCAGGTTTATGCTTTTCGATCAGTTCAGACAAGACCTTCTTTGCCTCTTCTGTTTTATTCATAGGCGGTGTCGGATAGATCACTGTAGTGTCCAATACTTTTCCGGTGCTATCGATGACTGCAACCTTACAGCCTGTCCGGTAAGCCGGATCAACCCCCAAAACGATTTTTCCCTTCACAGGAGATTGCATTAAAAGAGAATTCAAGTTCGCTGAAAATACCGTCATGGCTTTATCTTGAGCCTTAGCAAGCAAGTCGGCACGAATCTCGTTTTCCAATGCAGGGAGAATCAATCGCTTATATGCATCTTCTAATGCTTTTTCCATGTAATCAACGCATTCGCCTTTCTCATTGGAAAACAACCTCAATTTTAATCCATTGATAATTCTTGCATCATCTACGGTAATACCGACATTTAAGTAACCTTCCTTCTCACCCCTGTTAATGGCTAACACCCTGTGATTTGCAATGGTTTTTACAGGTTCCGTATAATCATAGTACATGTCATACACAGATTCTTCGTCCTTTTTTTGTGTACATTTTACAGCAGCGGTGTTCAACATTCTTGTACGTACATAGTCACGAACACCGGGAGAATCAGAAAAAGTTTCGGCGATGATATCTAATGCCCCTTGAATGGCTTCTTCCGCATTAGCCACCTCTTTTTCAGGATTTACATAATCTGATGCGATTTCACCGATGGTTTTGCCCGATGTGTTTTTGCTCAAAATGATATCCGCAAATGTTTCCAAACCTTTTCGTTTGGCTTCGGTGGCTCTAGTCTTCTTTTTGGGTTTAAACGGGCGGTAAATGTCTTCGATTTCTCGGAGAATTGTAGACTTGTCCAACTGCTCTGCGATGTTGCCGGTCAGTTTTCCTCGCTCATCAATTAACCGTTTCACAGTTTCTCGTCTTTCATCAAGGTTTCTCAGATAAGTTAACCGGTCAAACAGTTTCCTCAGAACTACGTCATCCAAGCCTCCTGTTACTTCTTTCCTGTAACGCGCAATAAAAGGCACGGTATTCCCTTGGTCGATCAACTTAACAGTTTGAACAACTTGTTCTTTTTTAATGTTCAACTCGTTACTCAAAGTCAAAATAATATCCATGCAGGTCAATCTCTTTTCTTGAAATTTTTAATGCAATGCCATTATACCATATAATGACTTCATTTGTGAAATCACCATTTGTTTTCTTAATTCTTTTATTTCTAACCTTAACTTGATTTTTATACTTAATTCCTAATTTATAAGTAACATGATTGGTCGAAAATGGTGTAAAAGGAAATGCCGCTGTGCTATAATAAAGAAAAAGTGTCAGGAGGAGTCTGTGATGGCCTATCAAGGTGTTTTGAATGATATAGACAAGTGTATTCGGTTGGAAGTTCCGGATAGGGTTCCGGTATTTGCACTCAGTGAAGAATTTGATGTGAGAATGTCCGGTGTCATGTACAGTGATTACAATAGCAATTCCAAGCAGTTAGCCGACAGTCAGATCCAAGCCATTAAAAAATATGATTACGATTGGGCTTGGCTCCAAGTGGACGATTGCATTGAATTCGAGGTTCTAGGAGTCGGCGTCAAAGGTGGTGGTAATATCTTACCTGCCACATGTGATTACCTCCCATTTTCATACAGCACCTTCCATAACTTAAAAATGCCTGACTTTAAAAAAGAAGGACGAATGCCGGTGCTGTTAGATGCCATAAAAAGGATCAAGGATGCTTTAGGAGACACTGTGTGCGTCACAGGGCGGTGTGCTGCTCCCCTGTCTTCCGTTACATTGCTTTACGGAATGATGCCCACCTATATGGGATTTTTCGACAACCCCCAGTTAATTAAGGATACGGTTAAATTCTTTACCGAAATGCAATCTCTTTGGGGAATCGAGCAAATCAAAGCCGGTGCTGATGCATTATGGTTCGGGGATTGCAATGCATCCGGACACTTGATCAATGTAAACACCTTCATGGAGTATGCATTTGAAGGTATAAAAATTTGCGCTGAAAATTATCGAGCGCAAGGTGGACGAACCTTTTATCATGCCAGTGAGCATTCCATCCCTCACTTGAAAGCCATGGCCAAAACCGGTGTCAGTGCCGTCAGCGCAGGTCCCGGTGTGGATATAGGCGAAGTAAAAGCCGCCATCGGTGACACAGTTTGTATTATGGGAAACGTAAACCCCATTGAAACCCTTTTGGAAAAGAAACCCGATCAGGTGTACGAAGACTCCAAGCAAGTGATGTTAAAAGGAAAAACTAATGGCGGTTATTTGTTCAATTCCGGTGAAATGGTTCCTAGGGATGTACCGGAAGAAAACATCATTGCCATGGTAAAAGCCGGTCGGGATTTTGGAACATATTAAGCTGGAAAGATGAAATAATAGATAATGAGGTGTGATATATGACGGTAAAAATAGCTATGATCGGATTAGGACATAACGGCCTTGCGTTTTGCGAGGAATATGCAAAAAACCATAAAAGTCAATTGGTTGCCGTTTGTGATTTGGATCAAAACAGAGTAAAGTATGCTTCTGAAAAATATCAAGTCGCAGGATATACGGATTATTCCGTGTTGGATCATCCGGGGCTGGATGCCGTATCCATTCATACAGGTGATTCCGCCCATAAAGAACCCTTCCTCTTGTCATTAAAAAAAGGAAAGCATGTTTTTGTAGAAAAACCAATGGCTAATACAGTGGAAGATGTTTTAGAAATGACAGAAACTGCAAGCCGACATCCCGACCTGGTTAGCCAAGTCGGCCAAGTTTTACGGTTTGTCAATCAATACACCGTAATCAAACGACTGGTGGACTCCGGGTTTTTCGGCGAAATCGCTTACATGGAAGCAGATTACATCCATGATTTACGATATCAATACTACATGGAGGAATGGAAGGTCACCGACGAAATCCCTATGGTAGGCGGTGGATGTCACCCCCTTGACCTTCTGAGGTGGTACGGAGGAGAAGTAACCGAAGTTTCAGCCATTTCCAACCACATTACCTATAAACAAATGCATGAAGAGACCTCTATTGTAGCAACATATAAGTTTAAAAGCGGTGCCATCGGCAAAGTCACTTGTCTATACGGTTCTCCGGGGCCTTGCCCGGATATGTACAACCTGAAGATTTACGGAACCAAAGCCTCCCTGGTACAAAGAAAAATCTGCATTGATGCCATCGGTGATATGTGGATCGACTTACCCGGTGGCTTGTTCGTTCCCTCCCACCCTTATGCCCCGGAAGTGGATCACTTTTTGGATTGCATCGTAAACGGAACCAAATGCATTGTACCTGCATGGGACGGCGGTATGTCCGCCATTGCCACACTTTTAGCCGCAGAATCGGCCAAGGACGGGATGAAAAAGATCATACCGGATATCAGCAGGTAGCTACATAATATTTTTTAAAAGGTACAATATTCAGAAATGACACGATTACGACGATACATGACCGAAGCGCTGATTGAAGCGAAAAAGGCCTATAGCATCGGAGAAATCCCTGTAGGCGCTGTGATTGTCAAGGACGATCAAATTATTGCAAGAGCACATAACACGGTAGAGCAAAATAACAATCCCACGCATCATGCAGAGATGAATGCCATAGAGGCGGCTTGTGCCGCCTTAGGTTATCGTTCTTTGCATGATTGTGAGATGTTTGTTACGTTAGAGCCTTGCCCTATGTGTGTCGGCGCCATCATGCAAGCTCGCGTCGGAAAGCTGTACTTCGGTGCTTCGGACGAAACCGCAGGTGCAGTGGTTACTAAAATCGACTTATTGGACAAGCACTTTGGAAATCGTAAAACACAATACGACTTTCCTGTCATGGAAGACGAATCAAAAAATCTGTTGACCGGCTTTTTTAAGGAGGTTCGTTCGAAGTTTTCTCTGAATGACGGCACCAATGTGTATAAACTCTCCGGAATGTATTTTGACAACGATACGGTGCTTTTGTCCAAAACCCTGTTAGGCGCATATATCATACGAAATTTAAACGGAGAACGCCTGGTGGCAAAAGTTGTGGAAACAGAAGCCTATTGCGGAATTGACGATAAGGGTTCTCACACTTACGGTGATACTCGCACCAATCGCACCGAGATAATGTACGGACATCCCGGCCATGCCTATATCTATCTGATCTACGGCATGTACAATTGCTTGAATCTGGTGACGCGCCCGAAAGATATCCCTTCGTGCATATTGATTCGTGCCGTAGAACCGGTGGAAGGGTTGGAAACCATGTCACAATTACGATACAACAAGCCTTATGAAGAATTGGACAAAAAAAAGAGAATCGGTTTGACCAACGGCCCTGGAAAATTATGTATCGCTTTAGGGCTGTCCAGAGAGCAAAACGGATTGGATCTTACAGGAGACGAGTTATATATCGCTAGACCGCATAAGTACAAACCGGTGGATATCGTCACCTCAAAGCGTATCAACATCGACTATGCCCAAGAGGCTGCGGATTACCCTTGGCGCTTCTATATTAGAGGGAATGAATTCGTTTCGAAGAAATAACCGGGCTTGACTTGTTGTAGTATAAGAATATATGATGTTTCTCATGTACGAAGACTATAAAAATCAGAGTAGGAAGAGTTATCAATAAAGAATGAATATATCAGTTTTAGGATGTGGACGATGGGGAACTTTTTTGGCATGGTATGCAGATCAAATGGGACATCGTTCATTACTTTGGGGGCGTGAAGGCTCCGGCAATTACGATAATCTTGAAAAAAACAGAAAAAATGAGTATTTGGAGATACCCGACACTATTGGATTGACACATTCATTGACGGAAGCCGTCTCATTCGGAGACATCATTATTATTTCCATCAGTGCCCAAGAGTTACGAAGTTTTGCCAAACAATTAAAATCTGTTCCAAAAGCCCGTGAAAAGATTTATATATTATGTATGAAAGGTCTTGAAGCTGTAAGCGGAAAAAGACTTTCCCAAGTGTTTCAAGAAGAGCTTGAACCGAGTATTGCCGTTGCAGTGTGGGTAGGCCCGGGTCATGTACAAGATTTTGTAAAGGGAATTCCTAATTGCATGGTAATCAGCAGCGAGGATATAGAAGTGACCAAAACCGTGATTCATGCATTTACAGGTGATTTGATTCGATTCTATTACGGACAAGATATGATTGGTAATGAAATCGGTGCCGCCACAAAGAATGTGATCGGAATTGCCGCCGGAATGTTGGACGGATTACAATATAGTAGTTTGAAAGGCGCACTGATGGCCCGTGGTGCAAGAGAAATATCCCGCTTGGTCAAGACCATGGGAGGAAATAACATTACGGTGTATGGATTAAGTCATCTTGGTGATTACGAAGCTACCTTGTTTTCACCTTATAGTCATAACAGGAAATTTGGAGAAGATTATGTACAGAATCAAAAATTCAACAAATTGGCTGAAGGTGTAGCGACTTTAGAAGCACTACAACAATTATCCAAACAGTACAATGTGGAATTACCCATAAGTAATGCATTGTATCAAGTGCTGTTTCACAAGCAGGATGTTTCTAAGACACTGTTGGATCTGTTTTTAAGACCGCTTAAGTATGAGTTTGAATAAGCATTTTCGTTTTCCCACTTTACAAATGACTTGCTTTCTTGTAAAATGTAGACCTGTGATCAAGTTACGGAGGGGTATCGAAGTGGTCATAACGGGGCTGACTCGAAATCCCTCGACATTAATGTAATCAAAAGTCGGCTGAATGCTTGATTTAACTGGGGTTTCAGTACTTTAGGAAAGTTGATTTTTCAAGCTATGTACCTCCAAAGTACCTCCAATTATACGGAGCTTTGGAAAAATAATAGAATATGGAGAAGTACCCAAGTGGTCGAAGGGTCCGCACTCGAAATGCGGTAGGCCGTGTGAACGGTGCAAGAGTTCGAATCTCTTCTTCTCCGCCATTTAATGGAAGCTGAGTAAATAATTCTCAGCTTCCATTATTTTTCCTGCAAAGCTTCTTTTTTTGAGGTATATACATCCCTTATCATGTTTCCAACTTCTTTTTTACTCCTACCATCTAAGTGAGAGTAGATATTAGCTGTTGTACCAAAATCGCTGTGTCCAAGCCATTCCTGAATCTGTTTCATGCTTGCACCGTTTTTAAGTAAAATACTTGCTGCCGTATGCCCTTACGGTATAATTACGACAAACCGGAAAAACCCGATATATCAAGGGCTTGAGGGTTTCACGCCTGCTTTTTCATCCTTTTCCAAAATGAAAAAGAAGCTCACAAAAATCGTAAACGCTTAGGAGGTGTTACATTAGCGACAAAAACTGAATACTGTGTGGACAAGCCTGAATTTGCTTTTGGGCTGCTCACAGCCAAGGGCGTTTCTCTTAAAAAAGATGAAGCGCCCTTTTTTTGTGCACAAAAGCAGATTTCAAAACAGGAGGTGAAAAAACACATGACCAACGTAATTGCCATCGCCAACCAAAAGGGAGGCGTCGGCAAGACAACAACCTGTGCCAACTTGGGCATTGGGCTGGCACGGGAAGGAAAAAGAGTGCTTTTGGTGGACAGTGATCCGCAGGGTTCCCTAACCATTAGCCTGGGCAATTCCCAACCGGATTCGCTGCCAGTGACACTGGCCACGGTGATGGGCAAGGTGTTGACGGAAGATAGAATTGTCCCCGGTGAGGGCCTTCTGCGCCACGACGAGGGCGTTGATCTGATGCCCGCCAACATTGAGCTTTCCGGCATGGAGGTTGCGCTCGTCAATGCTATGAGCCGTGAGAAGATTCTGAAGCAGTATTTGGACGGCGTAAAGCGTCAATACGACTATGTGCTTCTGGACTGTATGCCTTCGCTGGGGATGCTGACCGTAAACGCCCTGGCCGCGGCCGACAGCGTACTTATCCCCGTTCAGGCGCAGTATCTTCCGGCCAAGGGCCTTGAACAGCTTTTGCAGACAATCAATAAGGTGCGGCGGCAAATCAATCCCAAGCTCAAAATTGACGGAATTTTGCTGACAATGGTAGATAGCCGTACAAACTATGCAAAAGAAATCAGCGCCCTGCTGCGAGATACCTATGGTACAAAGCTAAAGGTCTTTAGCACCGACATTCCTCATTCAGTTCGCGCCGCTGAGATCAGCGCGGAAGGCAAGAGTATTTTCGCCCATGACCCGAAGGGCAAGGTGGCTGAGGCGTACCATGCTCTAACAAAGGAGGTGTTGAAGATTGAAAAGCAGCGCCAAAAACATAAATCTGAACAGTTACGATGATATTTTCTCCACAGAGGAAAGCCGGGAAGATGCCAAACGGGAAAAAGTCATGGACATTCCACTCACAGAGCTGCACCCGTTTCCCGACCATCCGTTTCAAGTGCGGGACGATGATTCCATGCGTGAAACTGTGGAGAGCATCAAGGAATATGGTGTGTTGGTTCCAGCTATCGTTCGTTCCTGCTCTGACGGCGGTTATGAGCTGATTTCCGGCCACCGGCGCAAACACGCCTGTGAGCTTGCGGGATTTACTACCATGCCGGTCATTGTCCGTGATTTGGACGATGACGCCGCGACCATTATCATGGTTGACAGCAATATTCAGCGTGAAAATATCATGCCGAGCGAACGGGCCAAGGCGTATAAAATGAAGCTGGAGGCT
>CALCRE010000279.1 GCA_937894465.1 uncultured Clostridia bacterium | reverse complement strand
CTTGGCTACAAAGGTTCTACGAGAGGTTCCATACCGGGTGCAGACATTGAAATCAAAGATTTGGAAGGCGGTTACGAAGCTCTTGTAAAAATACCTCTTAAGGAGTTACCCGTTGATTCCGAGAAGATGCAATTTAACATTCTAAAGTTTGATTGGGGTGCAAATCCGGCTACATCTTACTTTCCCATAGAAAATTCCTACTTTAACGACAGCTCCGACAATAGTGTCAGCGTCACCATCTTTTTAGGAAATCAAGGACGCATGGTGGATATGAAATTTACCGATGATGTGTCGGATTTCCAAAAGGAGCAACCTCAAATAAAAGTGGATTGTATCGGTGTTAACAAGCAACAAATCACTGTAACCGGTGAAAAGTCCGATTATCAACTGTCTTGGAAATCCCCCGAAGGTACCGTCACAAACCTCAATGTACAAAAAAAACGGGAAAATGACAGTGACGTTTTAATATTTGAACATCCTCCGGTTTCGGAGGAAGGGATGTACCGAATCCGTTTGGGAAATAAAGACGACACTGATTTGTACATAGAAAAGAGGATGATTGTGGAATCTGCCAACAAAGATCTTGAAAAAGAGATACCGGAAAAAGTTGATGTGGATATTTCCAAGATCAGTGACAGGGGAAAGCTCCTTTTGGATATCACCCCTCCGCACATCGGAATCAAAAATATTCCGGATCCCAAAGATACCGGTCTTCGTCCTTACGGATTGTATTCATACAGCATTATGGATCCTCATAAAATAAAGTCCAATAAGACCGGTGACTTGTATCCGAATGGCGAGTTTCCGGAGGATAAAGTCTTACGTTTTGACAATGGAAACGGAAAAATCATCGAATATCCCTATTATGAAGATGAAGACGGCGTCATATGCTACTTTACAGCTTCTGTTTGGGCTCATCAAAAAGAATATGTGGTTTCTGCCTTACCGGAATTTGCAAGAATTGATCCGGCCGGTGCAGCTCATGTTTTGGCAAAACTGTGCGAGAATTATGAAAACTACGCTCCTTCATTGGATTATTTCTACACCAACTATCCGGTGCCTAAGATGTCCGGACCGCCTTACGCCTATTTCGGCGGTTTTTGGAACCGTTGGTTTTATGCTGATTTAAATTCAGTGGCATGTATTGCGGAAGCTTATGCCGAAGTTAGCAAGACCAATGCATTGGAGAAGTTAGGTGAGCAATTAAATCGGGATCTTCACGAAGAAATCATGTACGTGATTCGTGATGGGATCGATTACGCCAATTCATACGGAATTGCAGATGGAAATATGGATTTTACACTATGGCAAGGGTTGATTCGGATCGGAAAAGCGTTGCAAGAGCCGGACTATATCCATTATGCATTGGAGCGGATTGATTCTTTTGTTAAAAACAATTATTTGTTTGACGGTTTTTGGAAAGAAGTCACCGTTTCCTATCATAGTCAAATTACCACGGGACTGTACAATGTGTTGAGCTTAGTGACAAGATACAGTGATCCTGAAGGATATGTATATCCGGGTACAGGAGAAAGAATAGAAAACTTTAAGTTTTTGGATCATTATCCCATTTTACGGAGGTCTTATGATATACCCGGTTTCTTATCTTTCCCCAATGGAAAGCATCTTACCGTACAAGATACTTGGGGCTCCGGACGAAGTCAGACGAGAAAGGAAGTATTCAATGATTTGCTGATGTCTGCGTCCGGAATTGCGCGATTGACCGGCAATACCGATGCTTTGAACATGACCGGAACACAAACGGTGATGACCTTTGTTCCTAAGTACGGCCACAACCATTATGACATATTGAATATGCATTTGCATGCGTACGGTGTGGAATTGTTACCGGATTTAGGGTATACCCATACATATAACCGGGCATGGACTTTGTCCACATTAAGTCACAACACCGTTACAGTGAATCAAAGAAATTCCCAAAGCAGGGACGGAGGCAGTATATTGCGTTTCGTACCTTCGGACAATTCCGTCGGTGTCATGAGGGCCTTTGACCGGGCTGCTTACTCCGATGTGGATGTTTATGACAGAGAATTGGTTTATGTACCGGTTGCAAAAGCAGGACCGGAAGGTTATATTTTGGATATCTTCAGGGTTTCAGGAGGATCAAGGCACGAATACGCCTTGAATATGTGTGCAGACCATGATTACGAATTAACTACCGATATCAAATGGCAATATCAATCCGAAACCATGTTGCCGGAAGGTGTCAAATATACAAAACCTACCGGCGAGAGTGACTCCGGAAATGCATCGGGTCATTACACGGCGTATATGTTTGTGAAGGATGTACAATCGGCGGAGTTAAAAGATCAACCTTACAAAATCTCCTACAAAATCACAGAGGACGGATTGATTAAGAATGTCGGATTGAACATTTTCGGAACCGACAACACCGGTGAATTGTTAATGGGAAAAGTACCTTCCATGAGGGCAACCCGTAAATCCACCACTTACGACTTGAATGACCAATGCGACGATTACCAAATGGATAAGATGGTATTAAGAAGAGAAGGGGAGAACTTGGATTCATGCTTTGTGACATTGATGGAACCCTTCTCGGAAAAATACAAGGCAACTGTGACGGATGTTGAAAAACTCTCCATTAAAGGCGTACATGAGTTTGATATTGCGGTCAAAGTTACCGGTGAAGGTTTTACGGATTATATCTTCAGTGCCTATCAGGAGGACATGGAAGTTATGGTTGACAACATCCACTTCAAAGGTCAGTTCGGCTATGTACGGATCCAAGACAGGAAGGCGGTTGTTATGCAAAGTCTAAACGCCGATGTCTTGTCTTATGACAACGCGTATGTTCCTAAAAACCGTTCTGTATCAGGTGTAATCAAGGATGTACTTGTGGAAACCGAGGGAGACGAATTGAACGGGTTTGTGACCGACGTTAAGCCGGATGAAGGTTTGAAAGGTCAATATGTGATTGTGAAACACCCGGATCACACATATACGGGGTACAAAATTAAAGGTATTGTGGAAAACGGAGGCGTATGTATCATTGATATAGGGGATGCGGAGCCCGGCTTTGACTTTGTCGGGGCAGAACATACGAAAATGATGTACTATCCTCATAAGGAACGAAAAGGTGTAACTGAATTCACGATCGAAGACACCGGAATTGTTAGAGCCGAATAAAAAAGCACAATTAAATCGATCAACCAAGCAGAGAACAAAAACTTTGTTCCCTGCTTTGATATTTTAAAGTCTGTCATTAATAACATTGCATTGCCTTTAGTCTGTCTTAACCTGGTTTGATCTTTCTTTAATCTTTTTTTGGGTATAATCTATATACCTGCACTTTTTATGCAGTGTGATATAATAGTGCTAGACTTTTTTGGAGGAAAAGAATTTGAATAAAGAATATTATCTTGATAATGGGGCCACAACGGCTCAATATGATCAAGTAACAGATAAGGTTGCGCAAATTAGCAAAAGTTGTTATGGGAATTCGTCTTCTCTCCATAGTAAAGGGGTGGAAGCCGAAAGACATATAAAGCAAGCCCAAAATATTTTAGCCGACATACTCGGTGTTCGCCCGGAGGAAATCTATTTTACCTCCGGAGGTACCGAATCGAATAATATCGCCATTTCAGGTAGCATTCTTGGGAACTTGAGAAAAGGAAGGCACTTGATTACAACCAAGGTGGAACATTCGGCAGTGTTAGAGGTTTTCAAACATTATGAATCCGAAGGCTACAATGTGGACTATATCAGTCCGGATGAAAACGGCAGAGTCGATGCGGATGATGTGATTGCAGCCATACGTCCGGATACTGTGATTGTAAGTTGCATGGCAGTGAACAATGAAACCGGATGTTTACAGCCTGTACTGGAAATAGGGTCAAAAATAAACGCCTTAAAGGACAAACCATATTTTCATATCGATGCTGTTCAAGCTTTCGGTAAAATGCCTGTAAAACCGGAATCCCTTCATGCTGATATGTTGAGTATCAGTGCTCATAAATTTCATGGACCAAAAGGTGTAGGAGCTTTGTATGTCAAAAACGGCACAAAGATAAAACCTGTGATGTGGGGCGGAGGACATCAAGGCGGTTTGCGTTCGGGGACATTGAACACCCCCGGTATAGTGGGACTTGCTTTGGCAGCTCAAATGACGTATAGTAATTTAGAAATTGCCGGTAAAAAGATTTCCGAATTGAGAAAAAACCTTCTCGAATTCGTTAAAGAGCATTTCAAGGATGCGGTTATCCATGCCGAGAATTGCAGCTTGGGTCATATTGTGAGCATTTCCTTTCCTAATGTAAAAGGAGAAGTGTTGTTGCATCACTTAGAAGCAAGAGGTATTTATGTTTCGACGGGTTCGGCCTGTTCATCCAACGGGAAACACAAAAGCCACGTGATGGAAGCCATGGGTGTAAAACCGAATTTAATAGACGGTACCATTCGAGTCAGCTTTTCCTCCATGAATGAACAGGAGGATGTTGAACGTTTGAAGGATGCTTTGAAGGAAATTATTCCGGCGATCACCATAAAAAACAAAGGCAAGGTGAGGAGATAAATATGGAAACCATATTGCTTGTGCGATACGGTGAAATAATGTTAAAGGGGCTGAACCGTCCTGTTTTTGAAAGAAAATTGGTTGACAATTTAAAAGCCTCCATAAGAGACTTGGGAAAGTTCAATATTATTCGCTCGCAAGGCAGGATCTATATTGAACCTGTTGAGGAGCATGCCGATTTTCAGCAATTGATCAAAAGGGTGTGTAAAGTGTTCGGTGTGGTGTCGGTAAGCCCGGCTTACAAAACCGAGATTGATGAGAATATTGTGTATGAAACGGCTGTGATGACTGCTCGTGAAGCCATGGAACAAGAGTATGCAAAAACCTTTAAGGTGGAAGCCCGTCGTCAGGATAAGAGTTTCCCTTTGACGTCTCCGGAAATTTGTGCAAAAGCGGGAGCTCATGTGTTGAGAAACATCAAGGGTTTGAAGGTGGATGTCCACAACCCTGATTTTGTGTTGAATATAGAGCTTAGGGACCACGCATACATTTACTCGAGAGTCATTCAGGCCTTTGGTGGAATGCCCACGGGAACCGGAGGCAAAGCTATGCTGCTGTTGTCCGGGGGGATCGACTCTCCGGTAGCCGGTTGGATGATGGCCAAGCGCGGCATTGAACTTCATGCGGTTCATTTTTACAGTTACCCGTATACAAGTGAACGGGCGAAGGACAAGGTTATTGATTTGGCGAAAATCCTTTCAGAATACTGTAAACCGGTGACATTGCATATTGTTCCCTTTACCGATATACAGCTTTTGATCAACGAGCATTGTTCCATAGGTTTGATCACTGTGATCATGAGGAGAGTCATGATGCGAATCGCTGAAAGGATCGCCCGACAAAACGATGCAATGGCGTTGATCACCGGTGAAAGTGTAGGGCAGGTGGCCAGTCAAACCATAGAAGCTTTGAATGTCACAAATGCGGTTGTCAATATGCCGGTATTTCGACCTTTGATCGGTATGGACAAGGTCGAGGTGATCCATATCGCTGAAAAAATCGGTACCTATGAAACATCCATATTGCCTTACGAAGATTGTTGTACTGTATTTGTGGCAAAACATCCTGTAACAAAGCCTAAAATAGAAATTGTAGAAAAACAAGAAGCAGGAATGGATCTTGAAACATTGATCCTGGATGCAATAGAAAAAACAGAGACTATCGTGTTGTAACGGAAACATTGAAAGAGAGGAGTTCTTTATCATGCTATTAGACAGTCACATCCATATATTCGACAAGAAGATGGATCGAGACGATTTTTATATAAAATTAAAGGAAGGAAACGTGGACGGGGGAGTAGTGATTTCCCTGGCACCGGGTGCCCTTAAGTGGAATGAGAAGGAATACACAACAAAAGATCGATTGAACAATGTGTTGTGGTTCTGCGAAAAAAATCCCATGCTTTTTCCTTTTTACTGGATCAATCCCATGGAAAGCAATGCTATGGATCAGGTGAAGGAAGCGGTTGCTTGCGGAATAAAAGGCTTTAAAATCATCTGTAATACTCATTTTCCGGGTGATCAAACAGCCATAAAGGTATATCAAGAAATTGCGCGATATGAAAAACCTATTTTATTTCATTCCGGTATATTGTGGGACGGTTTGAACTCTTCGGACTACAATAAGCCTTCTCAATTTGAAGCTTTATTGAATGTGAACGGATTAAAGTTTGCATTGGCTCATGTTTCCTGGCCATGGTACGATGAATGTATCGCTGTGTACGGCAAATTCTTGAATGCTTTTGCATGGCGAAAGGATTTGTCGGTGGAGATGTTCCTTGATATTGCCCCGGGAACACCGCCTTTATACAGGCAGGAGGTATTAAGAAAGCTGTATTGTATCGGTTATGATGTTCAAAACAATGTTTTGTTCGGAACAGACAGCAATGTCAATGATTACAACCTGAAGTGGTTAAAAGATTGGCTTAATAGGGATCAGGTCATATTCTCAGAGATTCAACTGAGCCAGGAATCGAAGGACTGCTTATACAGCAAAAACTTATTGAGATTTGTAGGCCTTTCCGGCCATAAACCTACAAAAAAGCTTCTTGTCACCGGTGAGGAATCGTGATATAACCAAATAATGAATTTATTGGACAGGCCATAGGAGAAATAGATTGATACACCGACATACCAATGACCGTATAAAAATTGCAAATCAACAGCTGATCAAGCAAAATAATTTGACGCTGGTTTTTAATTTGATCAACCGACTCGAGCCGATTTCCCGTGTAAAGCTTGCCAGACTCACTCATTTGAGTCCAACCACCATTTCTTCCTTGGTGGAGGAATTGATTGAAGAAAAGCTGGTGATGGAAATCGGCGCCGGAGAAACCACTTCCAGCGGTAGAAAACCCATTATGCTCAAGATCAATCAAAACAGCGGATTTGTCATTTCAATCGAATTGAAGGCCGGAAAAATTTCCGGTGGAGCATACGATTTAAAATGCAATGAGATTTTGAGAAAAAGTGTCACAGGTCACGACCTATCCGCATTAGGAGACCATTTGATCCGGTTTTGCGAAATCTTAATGGATGAAAGTAAATTGAAGAAAGAAAATTTATTGGGGATCTCTTTGGGAATCCCCGGTGTCATTAATTTCAATGATTACACTGTGGTATCTTCTACGGTCATTGAGCGTTTGCATACCAATAAGACTTTTTACAAGGAAGTCGATCAATTTTACAAAGATGTCCCGATCTTGATGGAAAACGAATCTTGCTTCGCCGCTTACGCCGAGCATATCATCGCAAGAAACAACAAGGATGAGGATATTATTTTAATTGACATCAATGAAGGCGTCGGTTGCGGAATCATCATCGACGACAATATTTATAAAGGTGCGTTCGGAATTGCCGGAGAATTAGGGCACATGGTGATAGATATGCACGGTAGGCAATGTGAATGCGGCAACAGGGGATGCCTGGAAACATCGGTTTCAGTTCCGGCCATTGTGCAAAGAGCTGCTGAGGTGTCAGCACGACAAAAGTCAGGTGCCTTTTATGATCTTATTCAAACCGGGGATGCTCCTACCTTCGACTTGTTGTTAAAAGCCTTTCAAGAAGATGATCCCGTCGTGATTGAAAATGTCAACTATGCAGCAGATTGCTTGGCTGTAGGTATTAATAATTTGGTAAATCTCCTGGACATTCGACAAATCATCATCAGCGGGGACATTACCAAAATCGGGGATTTATTTATTCACAGAGTGAAAGACAAGATCAAGCAGATGGCTTTTGAATTGTACGGAGATAAAATCGAAGTGAATTATTCAACTTTGGGAAACGACACTGTGGAACTTGGAGGCGCTCGTTATATGTTAGACAACATATTCGAACCAAAACCCGGTTTCGCAGAGCAGGGAATATAAAAGCAATATGAAAGAGTCTAAAAAAAGTAAGAGAGAAAGAATAAACAAAATCATTCCCATTTTGGAAGAGCATTATCCGGATGCCAAGTGTTTTTTAAACCATTTGAATGCTTATGAACTTTTGGTATCTACTCGATTGTCCGCTCAAACAACTGACAATCGGGTCAATATGGTGACTCCGGCTTTGTTTGCCCGATACCCCTCAGTGCAGGATATGGCTGTAGCAAAGTTGGAGGATGTGGAAGAGTACATAAAAACTGTAGGTATATACAAAACCAAAGCCAAGGACATCATTGCATTCAGTCGCATCATTGTTGATGAATATGACGGGAATGTGCCGGATACCATGGAGGAGCTGACGAAGTTGCCCGGTGTAGGAAGAAAAACTGCAAGTGTGGTTTTAGGCAATGCATTCGGAAAACCCGCCATTGCAGTGGATACTCATTTCGGCAGGATCATGCGCAGAATGGGCTTTACCCCTCACACCGATCCGGAAAAAGTGGAAATGGAGATGATAGATCTGGTTCCTCCCGAGGTTCAGGTGGTGTTTTGTCATCAAATCATCAGTCACGGTCGTGCAGTTTGCAAAGCAAGAAAAACGGAATGCACAGACTGTTTTTTACAGGAGCATTGCTTGAAAATTTTAGAAAAGGGCAAGTAAACCGCCTATAAAAATCCTAGAAAATAATCTATAAATAGATTGAATTTTCGCAAACTTCGTGTTATTATTGAATTAATAAACTCAATGGAATAATTATTATGCACATTATGAACGAACAGATTGAATCATTAATTATTCAATCTCTCGTAAGGAGGCAAATAGATGAAGGTTGCTGCGAAAATGTTCAACATAACTCCACCTGTCGGCTTATCTATTGGTGGTAATGTCAGAGCGGACGACAAATCCAGAGGAATCCACGACGATTTATTTTGCAATACAGTGTACTTTGAAAACGAAGACCAAGAGTTTTTGTTTCTTAGTTTCGATCTTTTGTGTTTGATGGCGGATCAATGTGATGATATCAAAAAAAGGATATCGGAATCCACCGGAATCTCAACGAAAAATATAATGGTGAACGCAACACACACGCACTCTGGACCGGATACAAGTGAGATTTTCAAAACAAAACGTCATGATGACGCAGTCGCCTATTTAAACAATACATTTTCCATGATCGCCGAAGAAATAAAAGATATAAAGCTTAAAGCCTGTGACTGTGATGTTTTTTGTGCCGTATCCGACGTTTACGACTTGAGTTTTAACAGACGTTTGGTTATGAAAGACGGCAGTATCGTCATGAACTGGAATCCGGTTGATCCGGAGGATGTCAAAGGAACCACAGGTCCCATTGACCCTGCTTTAACGGTGTTCCAATGTGTTTGCAAATCCACCTCCAAGGTATTGGCCTTCATGGTAAACTTCACTCTTCATCCTGCCATTCTTGTTGGGAAGGATTGGTTGTATTCAAGAGACTATATCCACTATTTGACCATAAAGCTTCAGGAAGCATACGGAAGTGAAACAGTGGTTTGGTTTTCAAATGGTGCCGAGGGCAATATCAATCATTTAAACTATAAAGATCATCATCAAAAAAGAGGCTTTGAAGAAGCCCGAAGAATCGGCGAAAAGCTAGCTGAATATGTAAAAAAATCATTATTTAATAAAAGATTGCTACCTAACAAATTAAAGAGTGTTTCATCCACGGTTCATTTACCTTACCGACAATTATCAAATGAAATTATACAGAATGCAAAACAACTGTGGGATGCATGCGGCGGTGTTTATCCGTCTTTGTTAGATGGGGTTCCGGATGAAGTTTACGCAAGAGAAATTTTGACTTTGGCTCAAATGGATCAAGATACGCTTGAAGTAGGAATTCAAGGAGTCATGTTGGGAGATGTTCTTTTTGTCAATTTCCCCGGAGAGGTTTTTGTAGAATTTGCTTTGGAAGTCAAAAGAAAAGCCAAAGCAGCACATACCGTGGTGGTAGGCTTGGCAGACGGTTATGTCGGATATATACCGAACCAAGCCGCCTTTGAGCAAGGCGGATATGAGATCAAAACAGCACAATCCAGTAAGTTATCTGAAACTGCGGGAAATGTGCTTGTGGATGAAGTATTAAAGCTTGTAGGCAGTTTTTAATTTCATATGGTCATATAATTAATATTTTTAAAGGAGCGGATCATTTATGGCTAATCAAGAAGATAAGAAGGTTATGAACGGTGCAGGAATTGCCGAATTGGGTTTTCCAATGTGGCCGTCATTCAATGAAGAGACTTTAGAGGATGTATTGGTACCATTAAAAAATGGAAAAGTCAATTATTGGACCGGCCCTAAAGGAATGGAATTCGAGAAGAAGTGGGCTGAGTGGATGGGTGTGGAATATGCTATTTCATGTACAAACGGAACGGCTGCTTTGCATATTGCCATCAGCAGTTTGGGCATAGGACCGGGGGATGAAGTGATCGTACCTTCCTATTCTTTTATTGCCTCGTCATTTGCTGCTGTTCAAGGCGGTGCCATACCGGTATTTGCCGACGTTACAGAAGATCATACTATTGACCCGAAAGTAATTGAGCCGTTAGTCAATGAAAGAACAAAAGCGATTGTAGTGGTTCATCTATATGGTGTGGTCTGCGACATGGATCCCATCATGGACATTGCAAAAAAATATAACCTTAAAGTGATTGAAGACTGTGCACAATGCTTCGGCGGCTACTACAAAGGCAAGATGGCAGGAACCATCGGCGATGCAGGTTGCTTTAGCTTCTGTCAGAGCAAGCATTTTACAACCGGCGGAGAAGGTGGAATGGTTGTAACGAATGATGAAGACTTAGGTTGGGAATGCCGTTCATTCAGAGATCACGGATATGACGTCAAACAAAGAATGAACATGCTTGCATTAGAGGAAAAACTACCGTACATTCACAGAAGAGTGGGCTTCAACTACAGAATGACGGAAATCCAATCCATCATCGGTATCAATGAATTAAAGAGATTTGATTCTTGGAATATGCCCAGAAGGAAAAAATATGCCAAGATGTATGACGAAGCTTTTGCGAATGTCAAAGGAATCAAAAAGCTACCTGTCAACACAGAAGAAAGACAAAACGCATATTGGTGGTACCCCATTTTGATTGATTTGGACGTATTGGATTGCGACGCAAGTGTCATTCTTAAAGATATGTCAGCCATGAAGATTCCTTGCTACGGAATACAATGGCCGGAAGCATACATGGAAGCTGCTTACAGAGATCATAACGGTTTTGGAGCTCATAAGTTCCCCTTTGAATCGAAAGAGTTCACCAACCCCGAATCAGTAAATTACAAGGACAACTTCTGCGAAACAGCAAACTCGTTGCGTAAACAGACAGTAAGCTTGTTCTTACATCCAACTTGGGAGGAAGTGCATATTCAAAGATGCATCGACGGACTGTTAGCAACCATTAAAAAGCATGTAAAATAAGTTTCAGTAGATAACCGGTGAATAGATCACCGGTTATCTTTCTTAAATAATAATTTATTTCTATCTTTTATTCTTTCTTTTTCACTTTAATATATGGTCAACATTGTATATAATGTTTGTTAATGCTATGTGTGATGAATACGGAGGTTGGTTATGATTATAAAGGCGGGATTTATACCGGCACTTGGGACACCTGTTGATGAAAACGGTGTTTTTTTACCGGAAAGCTATGAAAAGCAGATCAATGATATGTTGGATGCAGGAGCGGTAGCGGTTTTAGTACTCGGTTCCATGGGAATGATGTATGCCATTCGGCAAGATCAATACAGAAGGATTGTGGAAACGGCGATTCGTGTTGTAAATGGCCGTTGTCCCGTTCTTGTGGGGGCGATGGACAATTCTTTATGGAGAGTCAAGGAGCGATTAGGCTACTTGGAAAACTTGGATATAGACGGTGTTGTATTGACGACACCCTACTATTATGCATCCACACCGGATGAGATCGTTCGTTTTTACACAGGTGTGGCCGAAATTTCCTCCTACGATGTATATATGTACGACTTGCAGGTTGTGACTCAGTCAAAAATTACATACCCGATTATTGAAAAGGTGTTAGATAAAACAGATAAGCTCAAGGGTATCAAAACCGGGGATCAGGCTTTAGCTAGGACATTAATCAGAAGCACTAAAATACCTCCTGATTTTCATGTGGTATATAGCGGTTTGGATACGGTGGATGTGGCATACCAATGGGGGATCACCACATACTTAGACGGTATGTTCACCTGCACGCCGCATTTATCCGGGGAATTGGACAAGAATCTTACAATTGGTGACTATATTAAAGCAGGGGAATATTTGGATCGTATTTTAAACTTGAGAAACGATATGGCTAAGATCGGCATATTCAATTCATACAAGCATGCAATGAATATATTGGGGTATGAAGGATTCCATGCTCCTGACTATTGCTTTAAAAACAATGATGACGATTATCAGTATACACGGTCTATTATGATAAAACACGGTGAAATAGACGGATAGGTTTTATGTTAAAACAAAAAAGCGAGGTGACAGTCACGTGAACACATTGGACATGTTTCGATTGGATCAAAAAATAGCAATTGTAACAGGTGGGTACGGGTTGTACGGCAAGAATATTTCCAGAGCACTAGCAGAAGCCGGAGCAACGGTGATCATCGCATCAAGGAATAAAGACAAGTGTCAAGTTTATGCAGATACTTTGGTTTCAGAGGGATATAAAGCCATAGGTGCTTCTGTGGATCTTTCAGACGAGTCATCCGTCGATGCTTTTATTGACGGTGTGGTGAAGGATCATGGTAGAATTGACATATTAGTTAACAATGCAGTGTTGCGAGAAGGTATGGCTGATCTTGAACAATGTACAGTGGAAGGTTGGGAAAAAGCACAAAAAGTAAATTCCACCGGCTTGATGTTGATCACAAAAAGGACCATAATGTATATGAAGGAACAAAAGGATGGAAGCATCATTAACATATCGTCCATCCAAGGTGTACGAGGGCCGAGGTTCGTTGTTTACGAAGGAACGGATATGAGCAGTGGATTAAACTACACTTACGACAAGTGGGGAATGATCGGATTGACGAAATGGGTTGCAAACAAGTACGGGAAGTACAATATTCGTTGTAATTCCATCAGCCCCGGTGGTTATATTGCTCAAGAAAAACCGGAGTTCGAGTCCTTTTATGGAAACTACAAGAAGCTGACTCCCTTGGGACGATTTGCAGATGATGACGACATCAAAGGACCTGTAGTGTTTTTGGCTTCACAAGCGTCAAAATATATTACAGGAGATAATATCATGTTAGATGGAGGATGGACTAGTTGGTAAACGGGAAAAAGAAAGTGCTTGAAGTCGGCAAGATACCGAACTCTTTACTTCAAGCATTGGTTTTGGATAAAATTAAAATAAAGAATGCTGATGTTTTGGTGAATCCGGGCATCGGTGAAGATTGTTGCGCATTGGATTTCGGAGAATATTTATGTGTCATGTCCACAGATCCCATCACGGGTACAGCTGCGGAAGTTGGAAGATTGGCTGTTCATATCAGTTGCAATGATATCGCTTCTTGCGGAATTGCGCCTTTGGGGTTGTTGGTAACTATTCTGGCACCTGAAGGGACAACCCAAGAGGATCTTGAAAAGGTCTCTGATCAATTGAACATGGCGGCAAACGAGATCGGTGCGGATATTATCGGCGGTCATACCGAAGTGACCCAAGCGGTGAATCGATTCGTTTTAATCACAATGGCAGTTGGCAAGGTAAAAAAAGATAAAATGATCACCACTGCAGGCGCTAAATTAGGTGATGACATCATCATTACCAAAGGAGCAAGTATCGAAGGAACCGCTATTATCGCATACGAGAAAGAAGATGAGTTGCTTCCTATTCTAGGGGAGTCTTTATTGAAAAAGGCAAAAGGCTATATGGAAATGCTCAGTGTGGTTCCCGAAGGAATTCTTGCGGGAGAATTTGGCGTCAATTCCATGCACGACGCCACCGAAGGAGGATTGTTAGGCGCTTTGTGGGAAGTTTGCAAAGCATCCGGAACCGGTGCGAGAATCGAGTACGAAAAAATCCCTCTATCTGAAGAAACCCGTCTGATTTGTGAGCACTTTCATATTGATCCTTTAAAGTTGATCTCCAGCGGATGTATGCTCATCACTTGCGAAAACGGATCAAGTCTGGTGGAAAAACTAGCTCAACAAGGAATTAAGGCTGCAATCATCGGTAAAGTTGTTGAAAATGGTTGTACAATAGTCCAAAAAGATGGTAGTACAAAGGCCGTCAGTGAACCGGAATCGGATGAACTGTACAAAGTGTTGAAAAAGTAATAACTTATTAAAAGGGACAGTTCATCATTTAGATTGTCCCTTTTCCTTTATGCATTTAATATTATATTCCCCAATCGGTTCCTAATATTTTTTTCAATAGTTCGACATTTTTCACTCCAACGATTTGTTTAATATGTTCTTCAAGTTCAGATTTCAAGGATAAGATCTTATCGTAACTTTCCTTGCCGGTTTGTGTTAATTCCAAACCTTTGACCCTGTTAGTTGAATTTGTCGTTTTAACCAACTCTTTTGCTTCCAGGCTTTTTACTGCCTTATGAACCGCTTGCCTTGATATGTCCGTTTGCTTAGCCACTTGAGCAATGGTGGGGTTCTCTTGTGTAAATATTTTAGCCATAATAAACCATTCGGAGTTCGAGATGGTCACATGGGACTCGCCTTGAGTATCCCACATTTCTGCCAATCTTTTTCGAATCATCAAATGTCTTTCACCGAGCAAATCAATTAAATCCAAGTTTTTCAATTCCTCTACCAAATAATCCACTCTCCCAAAATTAGTAAAGTCATTATAACCACCCGAGTACCGTTTGTCAACCAAGTTGACAAAAATGGTGAAATGGAGTATAATAAAGTAGTCAGCTTAATGACGATTTATATCAAAGGAGTAAAAAGTATGGCAAAAACGATTTTGCCGGATTTGTTGAGCATGCCGGATTGTAGTAGCTTGTCGGATAACGGAAAATGCAAACGTTTGAATGTAACCAAATGCCGCGGAGAAAAATGTCCCTTTAAAAAAAGTAATGAAGAAGAGAATGTCTCCAGAGAGCGTTCATTCCTACGAATTATGTCTCTTGACAAATCAAAGCAAATCCATATCGCTAAAAAGTATTTCTCCGGTAACATGCCGTGGGAGTCCTTTGACAAGAAAAGTTTTAATATATAGATAAAATTCATTCATGGATGAATTGGAAAGGAGACGATTATGAAGTTAATAAGTGAAAAAGTAGAGCATAAAAAGTATGGAATCGGTGTGATTACCGAATCAAATGACGATAAAATTATGGTGCAGTTTCAAAAGGAGACAGAAAATAAAATGTTTCAGTATCCGGAGAGTTTTGGAAATTTCCTAAAGGCCGTGAATCCTGCGGTACAAGAAGATGTGATGGAAGACTATGAAAAAAAGCAAAAGGAAAATGAATTGGAACGTGAACACATCAGAAAAAAACGTGAAGCATTAGAGTTGGCGGAAAAGATGGCAATCTCAGATGCAAAGAAAAAAACCACCAGAAAAAGAACAACAAAAGCAAAAACAACAAAAAGCAAAGAAGAATAACCATGCTCGTAAAGAGCATGATTTAAGGTTACAGTACAGACGGTTATGGTAACGATACATTAAAGTGTTGTATGGTTACCATAATTTTTTTCTTGAGGATTTTCGTGATTTTTTCGATGTAGTGAATTATTTGACAAATCTTTAGTTTATTGATTATAATCATTCGTATGAATCGAAACGGAGGTACTTGTCAATGGAAAGTATGAAGCATTTAAAAAATGTAGACACTGAGATCTATTTGGCGATAAATAATGAAATTAAAAGACAAGAAGAAAAGATTGAGTTGATCGCTTCGGAGAACTTTGTCTCTCCGGCTGTTTTAGAAGCGATGGGTTCCCCTTTAACAAACAAATATGCAGAGGGATATCCCGGAAAAAGATATTACGGCGGATGTGAGTACGTGGATGTTGCCGAAAACCTTGCTATAGAAAGAGCAAAGCAATTATTTGGTGCGGAACATGCCAACGTCCAACCTCATTCCGGAGCCCAAGCAAATACGGCGGTATATTTTGCCGTGTTAAATCCGGGGGACACCATTTTGGGAATGAATTTGTCCCATGGCGGGCATTTAACCCATGGCATGGCAAAGAACATATCCGGTAAATACTTTAAAATAGCAGCATATGGCGTTGATCCTCAAACGATGAAAATTGATTATGACGAATTGAGAAAAGTGGCTTTAGAAAGTAAACCAAAAATTATAGTCGCCGGAGCAAGTGCTTATTCGAGAACGATTGATTTTAAAGCCTTTCATGATATTGCAAAGGAAGTCGGCGCTTACTTAATGGTGGATATGGCTCACATTGCAGGTTTAGTAGCTGCAGGGCTTCATCCTAATCCGGTTCCCTATGCTGATTTTGTCACCACCACCACACATAAGACTTTAAGAGGTCCTAGAGGCGGTATGATCCTTTGTAAAGCAGAGCATGCCAAAATAATCGACTCTGCGGTATTCCCGGGTATCCAAGGTGGTCCGTTGATGCATATCATTGCAGCAAAAGCCGTTGCATTCAAGGAAGCTTTAAGCGAAGACTTTAAATGTTACCAGAAACAGATCGTTAAAAATGCTTCAGCCCTTGCATCAGCCATGATGGACAAAGGCCTTCAAATTGTATCCGGAGGAACGGACAACCACTTGATGTTAGTAGACCTAACCGGCATTAATGTTACGGGAAAAGAAGCGCAATTCCTGCTTGATGAAGTGAATATCACCGTGAATAAGAACGGAATTCCTTTTGACAAGCAAAGTCCTTTTGTTACCAGCGGTATTCGGATCGGTACACCTGCAGTCACAACACGGGGAATGAAGGAAGAAGACATGGTTGAGATCGCCGAATTAATCCATATGACATTAACCGATTATGAAAAGAACAAGGAAGCGGTAAAAGAAAGAGTTAAGCAACTGACAGAGAAGTGTCCGTTGTACAACAAGTAATTTTATTCTATATAGCAAAGAGGATATAAATGTATATAGCGGTGCAGTCCAATGGCTGTGCCGTTTATTTTTTCTAGCATTGATTTTAGGATAAGCCTTTAGTATACTTATCACATAAGAAAAACTTATTAGACTTCACATGAGATTTCATATGGGTATCCGTAGTACTGCAAAAGCTTTGATCATAGAAGATGATAAGGTTTTGTTAAACAAATGTTATGATAAAAAGAATGGCTAATATTATTCGTTACCGGGTGGCGGTCAACTTCAATATGAAACTTTACATGACGCATTAATCAGAGAGTGTTTGGAGGAAACAGGTTATACTGTTATTTCCGTGAGGTTTGCAGCTTTGTGCGAAGAAATCTGTATGCATGAAGGGTTTCGAAAAATGTTTCCTGATTATGCACACAAGATGTATCATATTTTTATTTGTAAATTAGCTAACAAAGATAAAAAGGTACCGGTTGAAACAGATGAAATGCAGATCGCATGTGAGTGGATTGATATAAATTCTCTCAAGAATATTAGGATACTTCCCGAATTTTTAGGAAAATCCATATATGAAGTCATTAACAAAACAGCCCCGATATTTTTAGGATCCGAGCATATTGATTTTAATCATGGTTGATCATCGCAGAATAGTTGGAAGTAGATATAATCTCATCTTAAACATGAATTTCCCAATAACCATGTCGCTTTCCGCCTTTGCGCTCAATGATGTTCCTTTCTGCCATTCCTATCATAGTACGCTTAATTGTTGATAGAGAAACAGAAAGACGTTCAGAAAGCTCTTGCTGCCTTAAACGCGGATTTTTTCTTAAAAACGATAAGATATTAAGTTCTAAAGTGTCATCCAAAGTGTCATCCAAAGATTCTGTAACTTTAGAAGGCCCCACTGTTGCTGTTGCGGCTTCGTTCAAAGGCACAACAATTCTAAAAATATCTCCTTCACTGAATGTCGGCTCTGCACCGGAATAAAGCTTTGTATACTTAAAAGTATTGCGCATTCCTGACCCTAATTCGTCAGCTAAACCGATTTCACGGAATACCTTCGATATAGGTGGATTTTTGGGAAACGGCTCAAATGATGTGAGTTTCAGTTCACCGAATCCATGAGAACGGTTGCTATTTTCTGTAAAGATACGGTTCTTCTCAATAACAAACTTTGCAACATAAGCACTAGAATAATCCCGATGTGCAAGTGAATTAGTCACAATCTCACGGAGAATCTTATCTCTAGCACTGATACTTTGTAGTCCTTCCATAACAAACAGATCATTTAGGTGCTTTACTCCAAAAGCAACCAAACGATTATAGCTGTCCAGCAGGTTTGTTATGATGACGTCTCGATCATCATAGCGATCTTTGTTGTACACACGGAAGATTGCATCGGTCTTGTGATGAGCCAAAACTGACAATATAAGATTATCCGGGCTGAACAAGAGAATTGCAGCTAATGTAATACCTTCTCTCCCGGTTAAGGGATCTGTCAGGATGAGTCCTGAACTTCGAAGTATTTCTTCATCGGTTATATGAAGCCATGGATGATTATCTGTTCTTGCTTTGGTCATTTTTCGAGCACGATCAAGCAAATCATGTCGCATATCCGAGACTGAAAACACGGGGTACACCTTATTTACATAGTAGGTATCTTGCTTTCTGGCATAAAGCCGGTAAACAATTTCATTATCTGTAATATCTATATCAGAATCAAAGTTTCTATCAAAAATTTTTCCACCACATCGGTAAACACTCTGAGAAAACGGAATATGAATATAAATAATTGTTTTTCCGTCATACTCATACTCAAGGGGCAAAATATAAAGGGGTGGATTTATTTTATTTCTATTATTTATAGCTGTTACAAAGTTTTTCTTCATCTGTGCTACACGATCTTTTTGTATACCGATAATTTCTCCATTATCTCGCACACCAAGAAATATATGACCTCCCTCTTTATTAGAAAAAGAGCACACACTTTCTTATAAATCAGAAGTTATGTCAGTAGTGAATTTTTTGAACTCCACGGTAATTCCTTCGCCCTGTTGAATTAAAGCTAATAAATTATTTGGTAAAATCATGATTTTCTCCTTTTAGAAGAAAGAATGCATTTATCACTCGTTTTTCACATCTAGTGTCATCTTGTTTGCAAAACGAACTCATTAATCGGTAAAATCGCTAAAGGAAAATTTATTGAGCCCGTGCAATATTAGTATTGATCGAGCAAAATTCATATTAATCGTGCTCTTAATGTATTATAGCATGTGTTTTTTAAAGCATTAATCAATGGTTCCTATATTTCCCTCACAGTTGAATACGGATTTTTGTTTGGGATGAAATAAGTGTTAGCCTATGATATAATAGGGAACATCAAAAAGGGGAAATTGTTATGAGTAATAAAGAGCCGTTGGCGTATCGAATGTGCCCGAGGACTTTGGATGAATTCGTGGGGCAAGATCATATCGTAGGAAAAGGAAAGTTATTATATAGGATGATTTCAGCAGACAGGATATCGTCCATTATTTTGTATGGTCCTCCTGGCACCGGTAAAACATCATTGGCTAAAATCATCGCCAACACCACCAAGTCGGGCTTCGAGAAACTTAATGCAGTCACCTCCGGTGTTGCGGATATCAAGCGGGTGGTCAATGATACAAAAAGCTCCATTTTAAATCCCCAAGGGAAAACCGTTTTATTTATCGATGAGATCCATCGTTTTAACAAGGCTCAACAAGATGCTTTGCTACCGTTTGTAGAAAACGGCACCATTGTCCTCATCGGAGCTACAACCGAGAATCCGTATTTTGAAGTGAACAAGGCTTTAATATCTCGTTCAACGGTGTTTATGCTTGAACCTTTAAAGCAGGAAGACATAAAAAGGATCTTGTCCAACGCCATTACCGATAAAGAAAGAGGGTTAGGGGATATTGACATGGTATTGGATGATGACGTATTGGACTTTTTTTCACAAGTAAGCGGGGGAGATGTTCGGGTGGGACTCAATGCATTGGAATTAGCCGCTTTGACGACACCACCGAATCAAAAAGGTCAAATTAGAGTTGGCATGGAAATTGCTCAGGAGTGCGTCCAGAAAAAAGCTCTTCGATTTGATAAAAAAGGAGAGAATCATTACGATAACATCAGTGCCTTTATAAAGTCCATGCGGGGAAGCGATCCTGATGCCGCAGTCTTTTATTTGGCCAGAGCCTTGTATGCCGGAGAAAGCGTGGACTTTCTTGCCAGAAGAATCATGATTTGTGCTTCGGAGGATGTGGGAATGGCGAATCCTTCGGCATTGCAAATCGCCGTGGCTGCAGCCCAAGCAGTTCACATGATCGGTATGCCGGAAGCACGGATTATTTTGTCTCAAGCGGCTATTGCAGTGGCTGTCAGCCCCAAGTCCAATGCTTCTTATGTTGCTATAGACAAAGCTACGGAAGATATTATGAACAAGGACACCGGAGAGGTGCCCATGCACTTGCGAAATGCTCCGATAGAAGGGATGACAGGATTAGGATACGGAGTAGGATATAAATATGCTCATTCCTATGAAGGAAACTATGTGGAGCAGGATTATTTGCCGAAACAGTTAAAAGACACAGTATATTATGAACCTTCTCAAAACGGAAACGAAAGAAAGATTAAAGAATACATGGAAAGCAGGAAAAAGAAAAAATGATGAAACGTATATTTGCCCTCATACTATTGATCGGTTTTGTATTATTGATTATGAATATGTTTTGGTGGAAACTTGCTCCGGAATTAACTCTTTCCATCTATGTTATTCTTGTGGTTTATTTTCTTCTGTCAAGCCGTGAAAAAAGAAGAGAGGAAAACGAAAACCGTGATCACCATAATCCTTCTTAATTTCGTGTGCATTTTTTCACATATTGACAATCTGATTTAGGTGTGAAATAATATCAAAAATATAAGATAAACACATGGTACATCATGTATTTTGGGTGTATCATCTACATAGAAGAATATTGCAAACCGGAGGGAATGGAATAGATTGAAAAAAATATATTTTGATAATGCCGCGACGACACGCGTTAAAGATAAAGTAGTTGAAAGTATGTTACCTTATTTCACCGAAATTTATGGGAATCCGTCTTCGGTACATGGGATCGGGCGTGATGCCAAACGAGCTTTGGACACACAAAGAGCAGCAATTGCTGAGATGTTAGGAGCCAAACCAAGGGAGATTTTCTTTACGGCATCCGGTAGTGAAGCGGATAACTGGGCGATTAAAGGTGTTGCGGGAGCTAACGCAAAAAAAGGAAAGCATATCATTACATCATCCATTGAGCACCATGCGGTGTTGCATACATGCAAGTTTTTGGAAGGTCGTGGTTATGAAGTAACCTATCTTCCGGTTGATTCTTATGGAAAAGTATCCGTGAAGGATTTGGAAGACGCCATTCGCAAAGACACAATATTGATTACCATTATGCATGCAAATAACGAAATCGGCACCATACAGCCCATTGCTGAAATTGGTGAAATTGCAAAAAGTAAGAAGATACCTTTTCACACTGATGCGGTTCAGACAGTAGGGACTATTCCGGTCAATGTCAACGACCTTAATGTGGACATGTTGTCCTTATCCGGACATAAAATTCATGCTCCGAAAGGTATTGGTGTTTTATATGCTCGAAGCGGAAGGGTTGGAGACAATTTGCTCCACGGAGGTGCGCAAGAATCCAACAAACGTGCCGGTACTGAAAATATTCCCTATATAGTCGGATTGTCAACAGCTATGCAAATGGCTTTGGAGAATATGGAATTGAATACGACGAGAACAAAAGCAATGCGTGACGATATAATTTCATTTGTTATGAAAAATATTGATTATGTTCGCTTAAATGGACATCCTGTTGATAGATTGCCCGGGAACGTCAATATCTCGTTTGAGTTTGTAGAAGGCGAATCATTGCTGCTTATGTTGGATATGAAAGGTATTTGCGCATCAAGCGGTTCGGCTTGTACGTCCGGATCTCTTGATCCGTCACATGTATTGTTAGCTACCGGGTTAACTCATGAGATTGCTCACGGATCGGTACGGTTCTCATTATCAGATGAGAACACAAATGAAGAAGTGAAATATTTGAAGGAAGTATTACCTGGCATCTTAAAAACCTTAAGAAATATTTCACCGCTGTATAATGAAAGAAAGGTAAGGTAATAATTATGTATAGTGATAAAGTAATGGATCATTTTTCCAATCCGAGAAATGTTGGTGCTATGGAGAATCCGGATGGTGTAGGACAAGTGGGTAATGCCAAGTGTGGCGACATCATGAAAATATATTTGAAAATTGAAGATGAAGTCATTGTCGATGTTAAATTTCAGACATTCGGCTGTGCTGCAGCCATCGCAAGCAGTAGTATGGCAACCGAATTGATTAAAGGCAAAACCGTAGACGAGGCTTTGCAGGTTACGAATAAAGCTGTGGCAGAAGCGTTGGAAGGATTACCTCCGGCAAAAGTGCACTGTTCCTTGTTGGCTGAGGAAGCCATTCATGCGGCAATTATGGATTATCGTATGAAAGGTGATGGTTCTGTTGAAAACATCAAGTCTTGCAGCGGTTGTTGCAATGCTTGCGGAATGAATGAAGTTGAAACGGAGCATGACGAAGTCGGCTAAAAAAATCGATAAAAGTTGTATTAAACCAGGTATCCTTTATATAGAATAATAGTGAGTTACCGGATAGGAGTTTTCTTTTGAAAAAAACAATAATAAACATCCTTCTTATTTTTGTGTTCGCCTTGATAACAATATTGATTGTTGCGAAGGTAGAAGATCCTGCTGTATTAAACAGTATGTGGGCTAGGATTAAGTATGGATACTTATCTGCAGCAGTTGCTTTAATGGTTGTTTATTGGCTTCTTGACGGCTTCTTAATGATGAAGATGGCAGGAGTGATTCCAAGACAAATATCTTTTAGGCACTCCTTCATCATCTCCATGTCAGTTCAATTTTTTAATGCCATCACACCTTTTGCCAGCGGAGGACAACCGGTGGCAGTGTATCTTTTGAAAAAAAAGGGTATGACCTACGGCGAATCAACAGCGATTGTGGTGCTTAAATCATTAATTTGGCAAACCTCATTGCTTTCGGTGACCGTGATATCCTTGTTTTTGAATTATAAATTTTTAATCGATAACATATCGGGCTTTATTCCTTTTTTCATAATCGGTACTGTCACTAATATTGTTGTGATCTTGTTCTATTGCATGTTTTTCAGTAATGCCATAATGACCAAAATGATGAACGGCATATGTAACTTTTTCAGTAAGATCGGCTTTAAAAAGCGTATAGATAAATTCCGTGAAAATGTAAACAAAGAGATTGCCCGATTGGGATCCACCATGAAGGAAGTCGCACATCATAAAAAGAATTTACTGCAATTCACATTAATTACCATCGTGCAAATGACGACATTTTGTTCCATCTTGTATTTTATTCAATTAGCCTGTGAACCGGTGGCCGCTAATTTTTTTGATATGTTGACATCCCAATATATGGTTACCATGATAACCAGTATGATTCCTTCACCCGGTGCTGCCGGGGGAGCAGAAGGGGTTGGATATGTCTTCTTTAAGATGTTCTTTACCACATCCTCCATCCTTGCAGTGGTGTTGATCTGGAGAGTTATCACTTACTATTTAAATCTATTGATGGGTGGTATCTTTTGTTTGCTGAACAAGGATAAACCTCTCAAACAAGAGAATCTGCAAGACCAGCCCTAGCTTTTAATCGAAACAAGAGGTAAATTAATATTGCTATGCCTTTAAGATTCGGTGTATAATTGTTAATGGTTAGAACTATTTTAAGCATGTAATGTCAAGAAAGGAAACAATATGAAAAAGGGGAAAAACGGATGGATACTACTGCTCTTGATTATTGTTCTATCCTTAGCGGGGGGATTGTTAGGCGAGATATTGTCGCAATATAAGTTTTTTTCTTGGATGAGCTTAGGAGGCAGAAACGGGTATATCACTTTGTTTGATTTTAACTTGAATCCTTTGCTTGATTTTCATTTGTTTAAAATTAATTTCGGCTTGACCATGCGATTAAATGTAGGAAGTATCATTGGTGCTATTTTAGCAATCATCATTTACCGATGATACAAAGGAGGAAATTTGACTGACAAAATCATATTAGCATCCGAGTCTCCAAGAAGAAAAGAATTGTTGGAGAGTGTCGGATGTGATTTTTGCGTTATTCCGCCTGATGTTAAAGAAGAAGAGATACCGTATCACGGGAGTAATCCGGAGGAATACGCCATGAAATTGGCGGAACTAAAAGCTGAGAGCGTTTCTTCGGAAAATCCTAAAACCCTTGTTTTGGCTGCGGATACCATTGTTGTAGCAGATGAGGAGATCTATGGCAAACCAAAGGATCGTGAACAAGCCGGGGAAATGTTAAGAAATTTGTCAGGCAAGCGTCATCGAGTGATCACCGGGGTGTGTATAATAAAGAGGGATCAACAAGTCAAGTTATTGGATTATCGATGCACCGATGTTTGGTTCGACTGCTTGACTGAAGAAAAATTACAAAGCTATCTTGATACGGGCGAATATGCAGATAAAGCAGGCGCATATGGTATTCAGGAAAAAGGAGCTTTGCTTGTGGAAAAAATTGAAGGATGTTTTTTCAATGTGATGGGCTTACCGTTGAATTTAGTGGAGTCCATGTTGAATAAGACGGGTAGAAGTTTATTCTAAAACCGGTGCAATAATGATAAACTTTCGAAAGGAGACTTTCATGGCTAGAGATATAGGAATTGATTTAGGGACTGCTAACACCATTGTATATATGAAGGGGAAAGGAATTGTAGCGAATGAGCCTACTGTGGTGGCAAAAGACAAAAAGACAGATAAAATCATCGCTGTAGGTAGTGCTGCCAAAGAGATGTTAGGGCGTACACCCGGACGCATCGTTGCGACGAAACCTTTAAGTGGCGGTGTGATCGCAGATTACACCATTGCAAGCGCTTTGATTGACTACTTTTTAAATAAAGCTATAAAGAAACATCTGCTTTCAAAAACCAGGGTGGTAATAAGTATACCGACTTGTGCTTCCAAGGTGGAAAGACAAGCTGTGAAAGATGCCACATATGCCGCAGGAGCAAAAAGTGTTTTTTTGATAGAAGAATGTAAAGCATCGGCTATTGGTGCTGGTTTGCCGGTTGCATCTCCTGTTGGAAATATGATCGTGGATATCGGAGGTGGCACCACGGACATTGCCATCATATCCTTAGGCGGTATTGTAGTTTCCAGATCCATCAATTTTGCGGGAAACACGATTGATGCAGCGATTGCGGATTATGTGAAAAGAAAATATAATATTCTCATTGGAGAGAGAACTGCTGAAAACATTAAGATTGAAATTGGTTATGCTAACATGGATCATGAAGAAAAGAAAATGAGCTTTAGCGGAATGAGTATCTATGAAGGCCTTCCTCAAAGCATTATACTTTCGTCCTATGAAATTGCGGAGCCCATCGGGCAGCAGGTGGGTTTGATTGTGGACGCCGTAAAGACGGTTATCGAGAACACTCCTCCCGAGTTGTTAGCGGATGTCATGAACGACGGAATCATGCTGGCCGGAGGCGGTGCCTATTTGAGAAACCTGGCCGATGTAATCGCCGAAGAAAGCACCATGCCTGTCAGGGTAGCGGAAGATCCGTTGACTTGCGTCGCTCGAGGTGCCGGTAAGGTGTTGGAAGAAATAAAGGTCTTGGAAAGTAGTTTATTGGAAACTTGATGAGCAACAGTTTATTATCCAAACAACGGAGGATTGGAATTGAAAAAGATATTTGGAAATAAGATACTATTGATCATTTTAGCTGTTATCTTGTCTTTGGTGATCATAGGATTTACATCCAATCCGGAAAGCAAGTTGCATGGTTTGAGAAATATCGTTACCATACCGGCAAAATATGTGCAAGAGTTCTTCTCAAAAAACACGAAGAAATTAAATGATATAATTGATTCCATTCGTGAAAAAAGAGATTTGTTAGAAGAAAACAGGTTATTGAAAGAACAGATTAATATTTTAGAGAGTTCTAAAAGAGCTTTAGAAGCGTTGCAAGCGGAGAATGCACGATTAAGAGAAGCCATTCGCTTGAAGACGAAATTTGCGGATTACGAAATAATCGGAGGTAATGTCATCTCAAAGGAATCCGGGAATTGGTTTGATAATTTTCGGATCGACAAGGGTACCAAAGAAGGCCTGGGCAGTGACATGGTGGTGGTGACTCATGATAATTGCCTTATTGGAAGGATCTACATGACCGATTACAATTCTTCCATGATCGTATCCATTATCGACCAAACCATGGGCATCAGCGGTTGGATATCTAAACCCGGAGGAGGTGCCCTGACTGTCAAAGGTGATATTAACCTGAAAAACAATGGTTTATGCAGAGTAACCAACATCAATATGGAAGTGAACATACAACCCGGAGATATCATCGAAACCAGCGGATTAGGCGGAATTTATCCGAAAGGCATTATCATCGGAGAGGTGGTTTCCGTTGTGGAGATGCCCTCTTTGAATGAACGATACGCTCTTTTAAAGCCCAGTGTGGATTTTAAAAGAATTGACGAGGTGTTCGTATTAAAGCAGCGAAATGAATCTACTGAGGACGATGTCGATACAGGTGATGATTCATGAATAAAAAATTGATCCTTTTACTGATATTGTTTCTGCTATCTGTCATCATCAGGGTTTCCATCGGTGAATATCTTTATTTGATGGGAAACGTGCCGAACATATTGTTGATTACCGTGGTGGTTGTCTCAATGATTGTTCCGGGAGGATGGGTTCCGTATGTATATGCTGTCTTATGCGGTATGATCGAGGATATGCTGTACAGTAGGCAAATCGGTTATCATATTCTGTTTTTCTGTGCAACGGCGTTGGCTGTCTCACTGGCCAGAAACAAGTTGATGAAAAATAATATTTTGTTTTGTTTGTTGTTTGTCATGGCGGCTACATTTTTATACGAATCCATGAATTGGTTGTTTTTTGGATATTTTAGAATGGGTGTCGGCGTGGCGGCCTTGTTCAAAGAGACCTTGACGCCGGTGATGGCAATTAATCTTTTATTAACCCCGGTCTTCTATTTCCTATACAATTTGCTTTTAAGATCACTGTCTGATGAGAAAGGAGCCGTTTAGTCTTGAAAATCTATAACAAGAGAATTTTGATTATCTCCGCGCTTTTCTTATGTGTGGTTTTCACCTATGTAATAAAACTATATGATATGCAAATCATACACGGTCAAGCCGAAAGAAGTCGTTCTGAAATGCGTATATACAAGGACATTGAAACTTATGCCTATCGTGGAGTGATTTTAGATCGGAACGGTTTACCCCTTGCCATCAACACACAGTCATACGACCTTTTCATACAAAAAGCCGGTTTGAAAGATGAAGGGATGAACAATGCTCTCTTAACCTTGTATCATATTCTTGATAAAAACGGTGATACCTATATCGACAGCTTCAGTCATTATTTTACCGTGAATCCTTATTCTTTTAATAATATGACACCGGAGCAAATTAAAAATTGGCAAGCGAATATTGATACTTTTAATATTAAAAAAGAAAATGTCATTTATGATGCTAAGAAATTTTATGAATATTTGCGAGATGAATATTTTAATATCAACCCTGAATTGTCTCAAGATGAAATCGTCGCGATTATGACCATGCGGTATGAAATCATGATTCATGGTTGGATGTTCTATACCGGAAAACCGGTAAGATTAGCGTCGAAAATTACTGATTATACTTTGGCCGAGATGGAGGAACAAAATCATCTGATGCCCGGTTTGATGGCAAATGTAGTGCCCTCGAGAATCTATGTGAATGCAGATGATACTGCACATGTCCTAGGGTACATTGGTATGGTCGACCCGACGGATTTGGAAAGCCATCCTGATTATGCTTCCACCGACTACATAGGGAAAACCGGGGTCGAGGCGGCTGCAGAAAAATATCTTCGCGGACAAAACGGTTTAAGAAGAATGGAAGTGGATCAATCCGGAAGAATTATGACCGAGTTAAAAAGCGAACCTGCCATTCCAGGAAATGACGTCATATTAACGATTGACACCAAATTGCAAAAAGTGGCTATGGAGTCCCTTGAGAAAACCATTCAGTCCATTGTGGATCGAAAGAATATACCTTTGGGTAACTTCGGAGATGCAAACTGTGGAGCGGCGGTAGCTATTGATGTTAAAACAGGAGAGGTGTTGGTTATGGCAAGTTATCCGAGCTACAATCCTTCTGTTTTTATAGATAGCGGAGCAGCGGCACAAGAAGAACGATTAAAACTGATTTTCGACAATGAAAGAAAACCTCTCTACAATCGGGCTTTGCAAGCTTCTTATGCACCGGGGTCCACATACAAACCATTAGTGGGAATCTCCGCTTTGCAAGAGGGATTTCTGACACCGGGCAAGACGATCTTGTGTGACGGACACAGTGAAATCGGCGGAATGCGCTTTTATTGTTTGGAATATGTTCAGGGGATGGGTATTCATGGCAATTTGTCATTAGAACGTGCCATTGCAACATCCTGCAACCTTTATTTTTATAAGCTGGGTGTGGAAACCGGTATCAACAATATTGACAAGTGGGCTAAAAATTTCGGTTTGGGTGAATACACCGAAATAGAATTACCGGGAGAAAATCCCGGACAAAGATCAAACCGAAACTATAAATACGCTGTCAAAGGGGAAGATTGGTGGATTGCAGATACGGCACAGACCTCTATCGGTCAGCTGTATAACAGTTTTACCCCTCTGCAATTGGCTAATTATGCGGCTACAATTGCAAACGGTGGAAAAAGAATGACACCTCATATCATTAAAGAAGTAGTCGATTATGATAATACTATTATTTATGAAGCCCAACCGGAATATGAATTGAGCGGTGTAAGCCAAGAAACCCTTAATATCGTGATCGATGGAATGCAACGGGTTGCCCAATCGGTGGAAGGAACAGTTGATCAGCATTTTAGGGATTTTCCGGTGAAGGTTGCCGGTAAAACCGGAACCGCTGAAACAGGAGCGGAAAGCAAAAGTTCTTCCAATGCACTTTTTGTATGCTTTGCTCCTGTAGAGGATCCTGAAATCGCGGTGGCCGTCGTCATTGAAAAAGGGGTTTGGGGTTCCTACACTGCACCGGTGGCAAGGGATATTTTAGCTGCTTATTTCGGTCTTGATTCTGAAGATGAAGCTCTTCAATCCGTTGGATCGGTTTTAATCCCATAAAAAATTAAAGAAAAATAAAGTTTTAATTCAGTCTTTGTATGATATGATTGTTTTTATTGATAAATTATAGTAAAATGAGGACAAGGCGGGCGTCAAAATGTGGAGGGATAGTATAAATGGAAGACTCTGTGATTTTTAAAGCTGAAAAGAAGATATTTCGCTTGTTGTTGAGTGAATCTGCATCATGGGATGAAATAATTTCTGAAACAGAACAAAAATTACATAAGGCAAAAGCATTCTTTAAAGGTGAAACCATTACAATAGGATATGAAGGCAGAGATTTATCTAATGAAGATGAAAGCAATATAAAAAATCTGTTTGAAAGCATTGCTGATATAAAGGTAAATGAAATTCTCCCTTACCAAGCCCCGGATTTAAAAAAGATTATTCCCCCCTTCGGATTAACCGGTAACCGTTTTCGTACCGGCTCAAACGATATGGAGGAAAATAAGCAGATGCGAAGAATTACAGGTATGAAAATTAATAAGAATGATTTGACAAAGTTCGTAAAAGGAACAGTGAGATCCGGTGTTTTAATTCAGTATGACGGTAATGTTGTCATTCTAGGAGATGTCAACCCCGGTTCGGAAGTTAAAGCAAAAGGTAACATCGTTGTAATGGGAACCGTAAAGGGCTTGGTTCATGCAGGGACGGACGGAGACAGGAATGCCTTTATTGCCGCTGTAAAGTTGAAGCCTACCCAACTGAGAATTGCCGATTTGATCACTCGTCCTCCGGACAGCACTGATGATTACGTGACACCAAACGAACCGGAAGTAGCGAATATACAAGATGATAGTATATTCATCGATCCGTTGTCAGTATTTTTGAATAAAAAGTAAAGGGAATTAACGGGAGGAAACTATATGGACAAAGTAATCGTCGTCACTTCGGGAAAAGGTGGAGTAGGAAAGACGACAACAACAGCTAATTTAGGAACTGCACTTGCATTATTGGGGAAAAAGGTCGTGTTGGTTGACACCGATATCGGTCTTCGAAATTTAGATGTGGTGTTAGGCCTTGAAAATAGGATTGTTTATGATTTAGTGGATGTGATTGAGGGAACCTGTAGATTGAAACAAGCATTGGTAAAGGACAAGCGTTTC
>CALCRE010000278.1 GCA_937894465.1 uncultured Clostridia bacterium | reverse complement strand
AAAAAGCACTGTTCGTTTGTGGTCATACAGGGCAACCTGTAGAAGAATATATGATATATAGTACATGTGACTATGTTTGATTATATTATTAGGAACGGTTTGTCATGTACCAAATCCTATACAGGGAATTTGCACTCCATTGGACAATTTGTAACTATCGGTTAGTGAGTACATTTTGCTACCTCCTTCAAACTTTTAGCTTAGTACTATTGTTGTATGTAAATTATAACCATGAAAGTTGATGGTACGTCAAGAAGGATTAACAAATGCATAAAATTACTATCTACCATAATAAATTTCATTGTTTTGTAAAATGTGGCTTGGTATAATGTGGCTGTATTTGTAACTAATCAGTTACAAATAATAAAGATATGAAATGAGGCGATTTTTATGAAGAAAGTATTCAGTTTTCTTTTAGTCAGCTTGATCCTATTGCAAGTGTTCGCCTTGCCCGTTGATGTCCGTGCGAAGACAATCATTCAATGGGGTGATGCTAAAGATAGCGAATACAATAATTTACATCCTTTTACCTTCCTATGGAGTGGAGATGTATTTAGTGACATCGGCCAAGGATTGAATTTGAAAACATTAGAATTAACAAAAAACAAAGACGAAATGGATATTGTGTTCAACCAATATGGAAAAATGGCATCCCACGGTGTTGTTGAAATCAAGCAGGAATTACAAGCCGACACGGATATTGATAATTATAAAACATTTGATAGCACTGCAGATTTAGGTGAAGATAAAGTTTACTTGATAAAAACTGCTGATAAAAGTTATGCAAAAATCAAGATTCATAAATTCACATCAGATAAGGTCACATTCTCTTTTGTACTTCCCGGATCGACGAAAAAAGAGGAAACCTCCCAATCAACTACTCAAGCAGTCACCGGAGCAAACACCCAACCCAAAAGTACAACGCAATCCCCGGGAACAATAGAAACTGCTTCCGATGCTTCTTATGTTATTATCCAATTACAAATAGCAGATAATGTGGCTCTTGTAAACGGAATTGAAGAAATAATGGATATTCCGCCTATGATCATCAGGAATCAACCTATGGTACCCCTTCGATTACTAAGTGAAACTTTCAATGCAAACTACAGATGGCGTCCTTTGTTTAGAAAGGTTGTCCTGCAACATGAATTGAAAACTTTTATATTCGGTTTGAACAAGAATTTTATCAAAATAAATAACAAGAAGGTTTTTATTGATGGATCCGTCTCTATTGTAGAAAAAAACATTATGGTTCCGCTGGATTTGATCAAAAAGGTCTTTGGCAAGGAAGTGATCTATTCACCGGAAGACAGGATCATTCAAATCTTGGAAAACATTACTCAAACATCTGCATCGGTTGAACCGTCGAAAGACGAAGATGACGAAGGTCAAGGCATTGAATTCCTCTACGGAAAATGGAGCTTGTGGATCCCGGGTGGCATCATCTATACAAGCGATGCAACCAATCAATATCGGGAATACATACCGGGAGCAGGCGGTCAAACCCTTGAAATAAAGAAAAACGGCACCTACATCTGGAAGCTGTATGACGAAACAATCAAAGGGGAATGGTCTATAGATAACGAAAACATATATATTCCCAAAGGCGATTACGGCTGGGAATGGTATGTGAAAGAATATGACTTTGACGATTACAAGGGAATCAAGGTTTTTACAAGCGGAATCTGGCGTGACGGCAAAAGGATTAAATAAGTAATATACAACGTGAATTATAGTTTATAGGAAAAGAGGGCTTTCGCCCTCTTTTTTGCTCAATATGTTAATCACTTTCAAAAGTCTGCATTTGTCCTGCAAACATCGTAAAGAAGCCAAATCGTTTGTAAAACGGCAAAAGGCTTTCATCAAATATAACGGATATCATGTAAATTTTTCTTACTTTTAAATAAGCTATTGTTCTGTTCATCAACTCCGTGCCGATTCCCTTCCCTTGGTAATCGGGATGTACCATAAGGTCTTGGATATAGGCATCAGTAATTCCGTTAGAGACTGTGTCGATGATTCCGACGAGTTTATTCTCATCATATACACTGATGTGAAAATAGGAAGTCATTTGATCATTCTCATAACTACTCTCCATGCGATTCCAACCAACCGCTTCCCGCAAATCGGCAATCTGTTTTGCATTTATCGGGGCATTTTCAACGAAATTCATTTTTCTTGCTCCTTATAAACTATATGTTGAACACCTTCATCAATGCGTTCTAACAATTCCCTAACATTGGTAGGATAAACTTCCAATGCCTTTACTTGTTCAAGAGGAATCCAATGGAATTCTATTTCAAAATTCTTTCCTTCTATGTGCTCATTCGCCATAAACATCTCCCCTTTTGGAATCTGATCTTCATCCACAGCTTCGATCATATAATACAAGCAAATTTGATGGCAGGGTATATGATCCCAAGGAAAGAAGATTTCCGCCACCCATTTCAACTCTTTGACACGGATATCCACACCGATTTCCTCTTTGAATTCCCGTATTAATGTTTCTTCGTTAGTTTCACCGAATTCTACATGACCGCCCGGAAAGGCATACCCCGTGTCATTCGTCGGCTTCTGCAACAATACATTACCATTTCGAATGAAAATGCCCGCTACTCGGTAGCTGAACACATAATCTCTTGTTCTAAATAGAATATCAGTCATATACTTTACTTTCTCACTTGTATACGTATGGTGTCTGCCTTATAAATTCTTGATGTCTCGCCCCAAGGATGATTCCCTATGGCGATCATTCGCCAACCATATTTCTCATAATAACCGATATGATACGTACAAAGATACAAATAGTCAAACCCCAGTCTTCCTCCGTCCATTCTCGCATATTCCAAAAGCTTTGCGCCAAGAGCGTGACCCCTATTTTTCTCTTCGATATAAAGTGCGCACACATAGGGAAACAGATCGGTTCTGTCAACAAAATCATTTTGGATCAGTCCGCAACCTCCAATGATTTCATCAAGCTGATCCATCATCAAATACCATTGAGGAAGTCTTTCTTGTTTATGAATACATGCATCAATGCTTTTTTCATATTCCTTGCGGTCAATATGCCACTTCGAAGAAAACCAATCAACTGCCCGACTTGCATATTCATGTTTTTCCTGTACGGATACAATCCTATAACTCATAGATCCCCAATCGTTATATCAACTTTTTAATCATGCTCAACCACCTTAGCATCTTTTCTTTGTCATAAGGGGGAAATCCTGTGATATAGTGATTGCCGTAAGCTTTCTCCTCCACAAACCACTTGATCAAGAAAAGCTTTTGTTCTCCCGGCATAACGAATAACTTTTGTATTTCCAGGTTCTCTCCGGAAGGCACCGATCTTTCTCCTTCTACAACCGTCTCACCGGTGTCACCGTCAGAGATGATAAAACTGATATTCGCCCTTTTTCCGGTGTCGTTGCTGATCAGCAAACTGTGGTTCCAGCCTTCTTGTTCACTCATAAACACCAAAACAGGGGCTTGTACCCTTTTCAGATAGTGAAACGCTATTTTCTTTTCAAAGTAATAATCCACCACTGCATCGGATATTTGGGGCCAGCAGTCCAGCATATTCCACCATATGATACCGGTTCTTTCCCACTTGAGCCCACGGGTTCTTTCCACAAAGAATTTCATGGCTTCTGCTTGGGACAGTTGAGATAATATAGAAAACTCTTCAATGTCCTCCGGAATCTCGCCGAACATGATTTTTACCTGATTGGCCATCAAAATGTTTCTGCTGTTCAACTCTTTTTCAATCCGTATATCCTCAGTGCTGTGCATAGCCCATATATGATTTGAAAAAGGCCACAAGTGCTCCGAAGGAATGAATTTTTCCAAACTTGATACACAAGGGCATCCATGGTAACCTGCTTCACTGATAAAACGGGCACTGCTGTTTTTATAAAATTCGTCCTTGTACCAAGCACGAACACCCCAGGTGTGCTGCTCCGGTATATTATCCGTGGAAAAGCCGGCCGGGATCTCCGGGGAGGAACAAATCAATAACCGATAAGGATCATGTGCCTGCACCAATCGTTTTAATGTTTCTTGAGCTACGCGATTGTGTCTGCTGTCATAACCGGGATACATATAGCCCAGGTTTTTGTAATCCACTTCATTGTCACTGGACCATAAAATCAAACTCGGATGATTCCGCAATTTGCCAATCACCGCTTTTGCTTCTTCTTCCATGACTTTCACGAAATCATCGGTTTGAGGATAATTGGTGTTCCCCATGGCGAAGTCCTGCCATACCATAATACCCTCTTGATCACATAAATCAAAGAATGCATGATCCTCATAAACATTTCCGCCCCAACAACGGATGATGTTGCACCCGGCTTCCACACACAAATCATGAGCCTTTTGAAGTCGTTGGGCGTCACGACTATGCAAAGCATCCAAGGGAACCCAATTGGTTCCTTTTGCAAAGATGGGTGTTTCATTGACGAACATTTTAAATTCCTGCTGATGAGGGTTAAAGTCCCGCTCAAGACGGAATGTTCGAAGCCCTATGGTTTCTTGTACACAGTCCACAGTTTGGCCGTGATGAACCAACTCCATTGTCATATAGTACAAGGGTTGTTCCCCGTATCCTCTCGGCCACCAAAGTAAAGGATTCGGAACGAAGATCATATGGTTTGCACTTACAAAATGAGCCGGGGCTTCGTGAGAAAAGACGGAGTTTCCACAACAACCTTTGATCCGTACTTGAAATCCCTCCAAAGTATCCGCATCGGTAACAAATCGGTATGCATACTGCAGCCAAATCCCGTCACCTTCCAGCCGGGGTGTGGCGTAGTAAGTCTCGGTTATACGAGTATTAGAAAGAGATACCAAAGATACACCTCTCCATAAACCGGCCGACACAAGCCTTGGAGCTATATCCCATCCGAAGCAATGAGGAGCTTTTCTAATCCAACAGATTTCATTCCGATGACCGGTACCTCGCATATACATGGTATACTCTTTGCTTCTGGCAAAATTCATAGCTGAATGAATATGTACCCGTATTTGATTGACATCACCTTTTTTTAAGTGTTCCGTGACATCAAAATCATGTCGTATAAACATGTTTTCACTTCGTCCGACCTTTTCACCATTCAAGTAAACATCTGCAATGGTGTCAATCCCTTCAAATCGCAAAACAATCCGCTCTCCCTCAAAATCCGAAGGAATATGGACATCTTTGCAATACACCCATTGATAATACTCATATTTACTATAATCATGCAGCCGGTCGCCATAGAAAGGATCTTTTTCAGCCCCTCCTCGAACCAAATCGATTTCAACATTACCCGGAACCACAGCCGGTACTGAAGTCCATCGATGCAACATGGTTTCATCAAAAAGATCAGGTTTCCCATTTCTTTCCGGGTGATAGTACAACGTCCATTGACCGTCTAAAGAAATTTGCTTTTTCACTATTTTTTTATTTTGCATAAAGAGTATCCTTCCTTCCGGATGATCAAAAAATTTTAAGTTGATCCGAACAAAACTATTATTTCATATCATATCATATCTCCGGCTTCTTATATCCGGCATTTTTAAGGATCATCACATGATCATGGACATACAACCAAGTCTCATATCCTTCATTCTTGAAATTACTGATGATGTCTTGAAATTCCAGTTCTCTGTTTCCTCTTAAATCAAACACTGCAAAATCAGTGATATGTGGATTTTCATCATTTTGGTTGTATTTTACATCATAAAGAATTTCCCGGTCGGATAAATAAGATGTCAAGAAAGTAGTGGCTTGCAACGACGCATCCTCCGGAATGACGTCCAATGCGCTTTTTACGGTTCTTGCCTCTTCATGATCATTTATAAAATCCTTCACATCAGACATTCTTCCGGATACAATGTTAAGACCGAATATGACGGATCCTACCAAAGCAACAAAAACAAGATATGTAAATATCGGGTGACTTTTACTTTTGATGTTCCCGTGTACCGGAAAATTGTCTCTGACAAATAGCAAAACGGTATACAAAAGCAAAACGCCGGATCCGAAGTGGTATTGGTAGCCGATGTTGTATTGATACGGATAATCCGTCAGCAAATTAATCACAACAAAAGGCACGATTAAAAACCAATAGGAAAGCTTGCGGTTTAACAAAGACAAAAATCCCAACGGAACCAGCATGGTTAAAAAATAAATCAACTTATCCATTGTGAATATTTCGGAGAGTACATAGCCCGGATTTTTGTATATGGTAGAAAAGATCCCCAAAAGCCCGGCTTTTCGATCAATGATCATATTTTTGTATCGTCCGATCATAGCCCCTCTTCCGAAGTTTTCCAAATACAAGAGTGCCCCTGTAAACCATAAAAGAGAAGATGCAAAAAGAATGATTCCGGCTTGCTTTCTCTTTTTTGTTCCCTGACTGAATGCAGCATACAGTCCGATGCAAGCTAAATACACCGCAGCATCCTCTTTGACGCATAAAACCAAAAAAGAGAAAACAGCTACTCCCAAATGGTTGTCCTTTTGCAGAAAGTATAACACCCAAAGAAGCAGAGGGGCTAAAAAGCAATTTTCATGAAGGTCATACATGAGTCCTCCGGTCAAACCGGGATTAAAGACATACATAACGACAAAAATCGGAATCCGGTGTTGAGGGATTTGAAACTCTTTTGCCAATAAAACAAAAGGAAGGATGCCGGACATCAACACCAATACTTGGACTAATTGCAACATGGCAGGATTTGGCCATATCAAATAAAAAGGCAACATCAAATAATAAACGGGAGATAAATGAACATGAAAATGAGACAATAAACCGTTACGTTCCAATGTGGTCAAAGGATGTCCGGTCTCTTTCATATAGTGAAACATCTGTGCAAAGATACCGAAATCATACGTCGGGGTATCCAGATTCACATATCGAATGACCAGGATTGTGCATAGGGCAAGGGCGTACAGTACCACAGAAGTTACAGTGATTCGTTCCACCGGGATGATAAAATCCGGCTTATTGACTTGTACCTTTTTATATACCATCATGAATATACTTGCTATGATCAATGATATCAAAGCCAGTATCAAAGTGTATTGAAACTTTTGGGAATCCTCTTTCAAGGTCAGTGAAAGCCCCAAGGAGAAACCGATTGTCGGTATGGAAGTTATGGCAAGGATCACCTTGAACCGGCGATGAATGTCGGCTTTTTTAAGCAGAGGCATCAAAGCATAAAAGAAAATTAAGTTTAAAAAAAGAATGCCCATGGCGAAGCTCTTTTCCCGATATTGCCAAATGGAACCAAATGAACACAGATGTAAACTGTAGAAGAAGAAAAAGACATCTGTGTCCTGTTGAAGTTTTTTCTTGGTAAAATGCAGTAAAAGAAAAAATCCAAACAACAAAGCGGATAGAACCCACACATTAACATATCTTGTTGACATCAGCATGTGAAAGGGGTGATGTTTGTTCATGAAAAAAAGGACGCACCGGGCTAACAGCCATGACGCCAATAGTCGTAGCAACAGACCGGTTTTGTCCTTTATATCGAACCTCTTTGACATTAACAGCTCCATAAACCGAGAGCCTTCATCCATTCCATGGCGATATATGCATGGCCGTTTTTACTAGGATGAACACCGTCCTCGGACCAGACTTTCGGATGAGTTTTAGCAGCTGCTGCGGCCAATAAACCGTCCAAGGGAATAAACAATGCTTTGTATTCCATGGCCAGATTTCGTGCGACTTGTATCTTCGGATCCAGATCCTCCCGCCATACCTTACGGCTTTCCGGGTAAGGCAACAAGAAAGGCTCCATGATGATGATCTTTGCATCAGTTTCATTCTTGGTTCTCTCCAATATGAACCGATAATTGTCCTCGAACTCAGAAAATGTGGTAGGATCATTCCGGTCGTATCTTCTCCAAGTGTCATTGATACCGATTAAGATGGATACCCAATCCGGATTCAACTCGATGCAATCCCGTGTCCATCGATCCACCAGGTCCTTTGTCCGGTTTCCGCTGATTCCCCTGTTTACAAAGGAGACATCTAATTCCGGGTGCATGGCTTTCACAAATGAAGCCGTAAACATAGGGTAACCTGCTCCTAAATCATTTGAGTCCTCTGATCGGCTGCGTCCGCAATCGGTGACGCTATCACCGATGAATAGTACCTTTTGTCCGTCCTTGATAAATGATCTCATATTTATTTTACTCCCTTACAATAAATCTCTTGGCAAATGCCTATTTCACTAACGGTATGAACCGTCCGTATCCTTTTTCCTCCATTTGTTCCAGGGGTATGAACCGCAATGCCGCACTGTTAATGCAGTAACGTAAACCTCCGGTTTCCTTCGGACCATCATTGAACACATGACCCAAATGGGCATCTGAACCTTTGCTTCTAATTTCCGTTCGAATCATACCATGGCTTGAATCCATCTTTTCAATCACACTGTCCTCGTTGACGGGGCGGGTAAATGCCGGCCAACCGCATCCGGATCGGTATTTATCAGAAGATACAAACAAAGCATCCCCTGTAATGACATCTACATAGATCCCTTTTTGCTCGTTATCCAAGTACTCATTTTGGTACGGCGGCTCGGTATCGTTATGCTGTGTCACAGCATACTGTATATCAGTCAATGAGTCTTTTAAAAAGTCCTTGTCAGGCCTTGTGGACAGATCAATATGACAATACCCACCGGGGTTTTTCTTCAGATAATCTTGATGATATTCCTCAGCCGGGTAAAAGTGCTCTAAAGGTTTGATTTCCGTTACAATGAGCTTTTTATAGTTTTTTTGTTGAAGATCCATCATATGCAGAATGACCGGAAGGTCCTCCTCATCCGTGTAATAAATCCCTGTTCTGTACTGGGTACCCACATCCGGTCCTTGTCTGTTCAAAATTGTCGGATCAATAATGGCAAAATAGCATTTTAATATTTCAAACAAGCTCAACTGATCCGGCTTGTATTTGACATACACCGTTTCGGCATGACCGGTATTTTTTAAATTTTCATAAACAGGATTCGTTGTATTTCCGTTCGCATATCCCACAACTGTTTTTATGACACCGTCGATATTGGCAAAATAGGCTTCGACGCCCCAAAAGCATCCTCCCGCCAAAAAAATTTCTTTTTCTTTGCTCATTCTGTATCATCCCCCGCTCTCTATTTATTACTAGTTACTTTTCCGTACATCAATTGATATTATACCAAATTTAACATCAGATTTATCCCATATATTGGACTAAATAAAACAACCATAAACAACCATAAACAACCAAAAATATAGAAAACTTTTATACTGGTACAATATTTCCCTGTTTGGTCTACATTATGCCAACATACACTTGTAATAGATTATCGAAAAATGTATAATATTAGTGATCAATGCTTTATCAAGCAAAACCAACATAGGGTTTTATGTAGAAGGATACACATGATATGAGTGTACAAATAGCGTTCACAACCATTTATTTATTTATATCAGCAATACTGTTGATTTACTTCGCCTCTTACCTGATCCAAAAGAAAAATCACCATACTTCAGGTTTGTTTTTGCTATTTTCTTTTAGCACAATAATTTATCTTTTCGGATATGCAATGGAATTAAATGCTCACTCATCGCAGGAAGCCATTTTTTGGGACAAGTTCGAGTACATAGGAATTCCTTTTATATTTGTTCTCTGGATTTTCTTCATTTTACAATACATGAACAAATATAATCAGTTGGAAAAGCAAAGTAAATACTTTTTGCTGATTCCTCCCTTTGCCACACTGTTCTTGCGTTATACAAACCGTTTTCATCATTTGTTTTATACCGATCAAACTTTTGTTCAAACAAGCATTTCAGGGGTCCTGGTTATCGAGTACGGTCCCTTTTATTATTTACAATCTGTTTACAACGTGATTTTGTTCATCTATATTACCAAGGTTTTAATCTCCGGTATAAAAGAAAGTGACCATGAACGAAAAAAGTCCTATAAGATCATCATGTTGATCACTTCGGTTTCTATGCTAGGGTATATATTTAACTTATTTTTCTCAAAACAAACCGGTTTGGATTTTGTAGCTTTAGTAATGACGGTATCTATCTTTTTATTTGCACTTCCCTTCAGCCGTCGGAAAAATCTCGATAGCCAAGAGGAAGGACATGTACCTCAAATGTTGGAAATGGTGCGGCAGGTAGCCTATCGTAAGTCCTTAGAAAGCGCTTTGCTATTCAGTCTTCAAAAAGGAGTGGTGGGTTCAGAATCTACATTTTTTAAAGATTCAGTTCAATATTTATCCCAAGCTTTGGACATGGACTATGTATCACTGTACCGCATAGAAGATGATAAGGCATGTACCCCTTTAGCTGCAATCAATAACGGGATATTCACGGACCAAATCTTCCAATTTGATTTACACCTCAATAAATCATGCTTCGAAACAAATAAACCGGCGCTATTTTATAGACGCAACGTACAAAAGGTTTATCCTAATAACAAATTGTTAAAGGATTTGAATGCAGAAAGCATAGTTCATATATCCCTTTGCAATCCGGGGGAGAAGCCTTCGGCTGTTTTGACGTTTATCAGCAAAAAACCCAAGGCCAATGTCAAGATGATTAAAATGACCGCTGATATTATCGGAAACCGAATCACTGCTGAAATCGCCAGAATGAAAAATGAGAAAATCATACAGGAAAGCGAAGAAAAATATCGATTTTTGGTAACGAAAATGAACCAAGGATTAGCTGTTTTCGATTGTATATTGGAAAACGGCCTATACACATACATATTTTACGATGTCAACCCTGCTTTTGAAGAGCTCACTTATATGAAAAAAAATCAACTCATTGGCAAGAACCTCTATGATGTATTCCCATATATCTATCAAAACGGTAAGGAATATTTAGAAGAATCTTCCATTGAGTTATATTCCCGTCACTTAGAGATGTATATAGAAAAATATGATATATATATTGACATATTGTGTTATTATCCTAAACCCGACAAGGTCGCTGTGATCGTATCGGATATTACCGAAAGGAAAAAGCGAGAAGCGGAAATTATTTATGCAAGCAATCACGATGCCGTCACCAAGCTATACAATCGGGCATATTTCGAGAGTGTCAAACAGACATTGAATGTACCGGAAAACTTGCCTCTTTCCGTGGTGATCGGTGACGTCAACGGATTGAAACTGACCAATGATATATTCGGTCACGATGAAGGGGACCGTTTATTAATACAAACAGCTAAAATATTAAGGTCGCACAGCAAAGAAGACGATATTGTAGCTCGTATCGGTGGAGACGAATTTGCTATTCTTTTAAAGAACACTGACCAAGACCAAGGAAAGCTTTTTTGTGAAAATATCTATGAGGACCTTAACGGATATGATCAAGGCAATCCATCCGGCTCCATCAACCCAAATATTTCATTAGGATATGACACTATATACAGTGAAAATGAATCCATCGAAGCAGCCATTCTAAACGCCGAGGCGAATATGTATCGGCAGAAATTGTATAACAAAAAGAAAAACCTTAACGAATTAATGTCCAACATCAAGAGTATCATGTTTGAGAAGACCTGCGAAACACCGGAGCATATTGAACGATTAACCCGATTGAGCAAAAAACTAGGCTCCGCATTGCAGCTTTCCAAGGAAGAGCTCCTTTCCTTGGAGTTGGTGACCATATTTCACGATATTGGTAAAATGAAAGTGAAAAACGATATTCTTTCCAAAGTGGAACCATTAACCAATATGGAACGAACTGAACTGCAGAAGTATCCGGAAGCCGGCTATAGAATTGCACTGGCAACTCCTGATCTTTTACCGGTGGCCGATTACATCTTATGTATACATGAACGTTGGGATGGAACAGGTTACCCGAATCATTTATCCGGGGAGGACATTCCTTTGATTTCCAGGATATTTTCTATTGTGAACTCCTATGAAGCCATGACGCAAGACCGTCCTTATCGAAAAGCTCTCAGTCGCGAAAAAGCTTTGGAAGAGATTAAAAATAATAAAGGAACGTGTTTTGATCCTTGCATCACGGATGTCTTTCTTCAGTTACAACATACGGCATATGTTGCTGCTCAATAAAATATGGATTCAATAAAATAGTGTTATTTTTTCATCAAATAATACAAGTATTCATTTGACTTTTAAGCAAAAGGAAGCATATAATGTTTAGAAATTAAAGACTTTGACGGGGACTAGTAAATCCACTTACTATCTACAGAGAGTTGCCGGACGGTGAAAGGCAACGGGTAAAAGGATTGAATCTCACCCCTGAGTTGCCGGCTGAAATCTATAATTAGAGAGTATGCTCGGACGGCAGTCACCGTTATCCAAGACAAGGTTATGATATGTAACCGACATGAGTGAAAGATAGTTATATCTTTAAATAGAGTGGTACCGCGAAAGAAAGGCCTTTCGTCTCTATAACGGATTAGGGATGAACGGCTTTTTATTTTGTCCCAAAAACATGGAAACCATCAGGAGGATGAATAATGAACAAAATATTGATTTTCGACACAACCTTGAGAGACGGCGAACAAGTCCCGGGCGCCAAGCTGAATCTTCCTCAGAAGATTAAAATAGCAAAACAGCTTGAAGCCCTTAATGTGGACTATATTGAAGCCGGTTTTCCTGCATCTTCCAAAGGAGATTTTGATGCAGTGAAAAATGTTGCCATGGCCATCGGGGAAAACGGTCCCGTGGTTACCGCTCTGGCTCGTGCAAATAAAAATGACATTGATGCTGTTTACAACAGCGTAAAAGTTGCTAAAAAGCCTATGATCCATATGGTGTTAGGAACCTCTAATATTCACGTTGAAAAGAAGTTTAACAAGTCCAAGGATCAAATCATGTCCTTGGGAGTAGATGCAGTGAAATATGCAAAAACATTATTACCCGATGTCCAATATTCCACGGAAGATGCTTCCCGCTCCGATTTCGAATACCTGTGGGAAACCATTGAGGCGGTAGTGAAAGCCGGTGCAACCATCGTCAACGTTCCGGATACGGTAGGCTATGCCGTTCCGGAGGAATTCGGCGAATTGATTCGAAAATTGCATGACCGGTTGATGAACATAAATGATAAAGTGATTTTAAGCGTACATTGCCACAACGATACCGGGCTAGCCGTGGCCAACTCCTTGATCGCCGTGAAAAATGGTGCAACAAAACTCGAATGTACTATGAACGGAATCGGAGAACGGGCAGGGAATGCTGCATTAGAAGAAGTTGCCATGGGCATCAAGGTCCGTGAAGATTATTACAAAGCATACACCGGAATCAATACCAGGGAAATCAAAAAAACATCCAGCATGGTCAGCAACTTGATGGGGTTGGATATACAAGTAAACAAAGCCATTACCGGTGAGAATGCATTTGCCCATTCATCCGGTATCCATCAGGACGGGTTGCTCAAATCCAGAGATGTTTACGAAATCATCCGCCCGGAAGATGTGGGAGTGGAAGAGATGGAATTGGTGTTGACTGCACGAAGCGGCCGTCATGCATTAAAAGATGCATTAGAAAAGATGGGATTCGATTCTTTTACCGACGAAACATTCGCCAAAATTCATGAAAAGTTTTTAGAGCTGGCTGACAAAAAGAAAGAAGTCTACTTCCACGATCTGTATTATATAATGGAAAAAGACTTTGCCAATGAGTTCAATCATTTGCATGAAAATGGAAAGTCGATAGATTTGTATGAGTTTGTGGACTTCCAGGTGATCAGTAATAATGTTTATCCTTCCGCTACCATCACACTGAAGAAAGGAAAGGAATTATTTACTGAAAGCACTGTGGGAGACGGTCCTATCGATGCTGTGTATACCGCATTAAGGAAAATTGTCAACATGGACTTGAAACTTGTCGAATACAAGATCAACAGCATATCCCAAGGGAAAGAAGCACTCGGGAGAGCATCCATCCAAGTCATCTACGAAGGGAAAGGCTATCACTCCAGAGCAGTAGATACGGACATTATCAAAGCCAGTGCCCTGGCATATATCAATGCCATTAACAAGATTCTCCTGGAGAATGCATCATAAATGACATAGATTATACTTGTAATGCTAAGAGCCGGGTTACCACCCGGCTCTTTTACTTACTTATATTTTTTTAATATTTATTTTTTTTCATTTACATTGCTTTTTTGTCACAATGTTTCTTTTGATCTTTTCACCTGCCCGCTTTGCTACAGCAGCCGACAAATACATGGAGGTACCCAACAAGACGATGACCGCACCTGACGGTACATTCAACAAATAGGATAAAGTCAAACCTCCCAAACACATCACCATTCCGCATATAGCCGAGTAAAACATCATGCGATTGAATTGAAATGTGAACATTCTGACGATGGATGCCGGGATGGTCAAAAGTGCAATCACCAAGATGATTCCCACCACACGGATCAAAACCACAACGGATAAAGCGATTAATATATACAATACATAATCGGCAATCTCACTGCGAATACCGTTTAGCTTTGCAAATTCCCTGTCGAATAAATAAGCCTTCAATGTTTGAGAAAAGGGAATGATCGTAGCTAAAATAAGGAGGTTTAAAATGGCGGTCATCCATAAATCGGTTTTTGAAACGGTCAATATGTCTCCGAACAAATAGGAATCCAATGCCGGTGGGTACCCGGGTGTAATGGAAACAAACAAGATTCCCAAAGACATACCCAAAGGCCAAATTATTCCGGCTAGCGTATCGGTGTTGCTCTTGACATGATGTTTTACATAAGCCAACCCCAAGGCGGATAATACAGCGGCAATCAAAGCTCCGATCATAGGCTCGATTCCCACTAAATAACCGAATCCAACACCACCGAAAGATGCGTGAGAGATCCCTCCGGACATCATGACCAATCTTTTCTCAACAATAATGGTGCCGATTACTCCACACACAATACTCGCCAGTAAGGCGCTGAGGATTGCATTTTGCAAAAACGTGTATTTCAATATGGCATCAAGCATTTTTTAACTCCTCATGTTCGGACAAAATCCTATGGGGTATTTTTCCGTGGGCGATCAACTCCATAGGGCAACCATACACCTTCTCCAATGTTTCTGCATTTATTTCATTTTTATCATGATGATATACATTTTTGTTTACACAGATCAATGTTTTAAAATAGGTGGAGATCATGGCGGTATTATGCGACACCATAATGATGGTTTTGTCTTTATTCATATGTTGTAACAAATCATAAATCTCCGTTTCAGATTTAGCATCTATATTGGACACCGGTTCATCCAATATTAGAATCGAAGGATTGGAAACTACAGCTCGGGCAATCATGACCTTTTGCAGCTGGCCTCCGGATAAAGCATTGATTCTTCTCTCTTGCAAATGGCCGATTCCCACCTTGTCCAAGGCATCTTGAGCCAATATCTTTTCTTCCTTGGTAAATCCGATATACGGGAACTTCTTTTTACCCAAAAGACCCATTAAAACCACATCAATCACACTGACCGGAAAATCCTTACCGAATGTGGTGAACTGCGGTACATAACCAAATGTATTTTTGTCATCAATAAGTACTTTCACATGACCGGTATCCGGCTTTTTTAACCCTAATAAAATTTTTATCAAAGTGCTTTTTCCACCGCCGTTAGGGCCGATGATTCCTGTAAAATCCTTGTCTTCTACCTCAAAATTCACATTCTCCAAAGCACAAAAATCACCATACCAAGCTGATACATTTTCCACTGATATGACCTTCATTTAATTTCCTTCACTTTCTAACAAAGCATTAGCTATATCCAACAAATTTTGAGGAAATTCCTCCGACAAAGGATCAATCATACTCGTTTTTCCACCTAGCTCCCCGGCTACAATCTCCGCTTGCTTTTTATCATGCTCAGCTTGATAAAAAACCGTCTTGATTCCTTTTTGTTTGGCATAATCCACAATTTCTCCTAATTGCTTGATGGATGCCTCTTTGCCATGCTCCTCTACTGCGATCATGGTCAATTGATATTCATCTGCAAAGTACCCTAAAGCCGGGTGGTAAATAAGGAACTCTTTGCTCTTTAACCTATCAATAATTTCTTGAACGGATTGATTCGTTTCATCTAAAAGCGATTGGAACTGTCTTGCATTCTCTTCATATATTTCGGCATGATCCGGATCGACTTCTGTCAATTGTTGAACCATCACATCAACCATTAGTTTCACTCTTTTAATGGAAAGCCATGTATGAGGGTCGCGTTCACCTTCCATGGTAAGAGCAGGATAGACCTCGTCGGTCTGCTCATGCAAATTCACGACGATCAAATTCGGATTCAATTGAGGAACCTTCGGCTTGATTCCGGCTTCTTCCGCCGGAACACCAATGGAGAAATACAAAACAGAATCCTCCAGACTTTTTAAAATACCCGGAGTAGGCTCGTAATTTTCAGGACTGTTCCCGGGAGGGATTAAGGTGACGATATTTACATAATCACCTGTAATGGCCTCTATAATGGCTTTTAAAGGTGGTATGGACACGGCAACAGTCATCTTTTTCGAGTTCACTAAATCAGATTGACACCCAAACAGAGGCATCATCAACAACACTGTAATCACCAATATCCATGTCATTCTTCTTTTATAAATCATTTCACTTGTCTCCAAAGATTATCTTTTTACTATAGCTCAACTAGAACCAAATAAGCTCTTTTTTTGTCTATGTTTATTAATTATAAAGAGAGAAAATTTTTCTGTCAAATTATTTCAAATCAAAACACAAAAAACTTGGGAAATCCCAAGCTTTTTGCACCTTGATAATATATATAATTAAATATTTATCATTTTTTGTATTGAAATAATCTACCTATCTTTCTTACTCTTCTGTTCCGATTACTTCAACATCACCTGCGGGTTCTTCCGCATCTTCCGTAGCAGTTGCACCTTGAATCGAAGCGACAACATAGTCTTCAGGCACTTCAAATTCAACATCCGGTACTTTTCCCAAGTCCTTTACCAAGATGACCTCTCCAACCTTCATTTCCGATACATCCACAGTGTAACTTTCGGGAATCTTGCTGATAGGGCCTTTTACCTTAATCATGGGCATGTCCACATTTACGAACAGTTTTTCAGCTTCCAGAGCAGCTCTTCCCGTAAATGTAAAGGGAACTTCAAAATTCACAATTTCAGCGGCATCAGCCACTTGAATTTGAATGTGCAGTATGTTTTCTTTTACTGGATCTGTTTGCACTTCTTTTACAATACCCGTATACTCTTCTCCGTTGAAAGAAAGCAATACTTTACCGGATCTTCCGGCTTGTCGAAGATAACGAGATACATCAGTCTCTACAAATTGTATCGACGTGCTTGGAACTTTTGTGCCGTATATAACGGCAGGTATAAATCCGTCTCTGCGTACCTTGTAACCTTTACTGTTTCTTTCGACAGCAGCCAAAGCTTCTATACTCATATGCTTCTTACCTCCATTTCCATACTGTGCTTGTTTAGCATCATAATCACTTGAGAATCGGTGTTTCGCTAAAAAGTCAACTATATGGTTAATATTTACACAATAGTATACCACTAACTTGTCCAATTGTCAAATTTGCGACTTTTCTAAAACTTAATACTGTTTTTTTAAGTTGATTACTGTATAATGATTAAAATTACTGAGGGTTTATCGTAAGAGCAACTTGACGGAGGGAGTTTTATGCCGAAAAGAGAAGATATAAATAAAATTTTGATCATAGGTTCCGGCCCCATCATCATCGGGCAAGCCTGTGAATTTGATTATTCAGGAACACAAGCATGCAAAGCGTTAAGAAATTTAGGATACAAAATCGTTCTGGTCAATTCCAATCCTGCCACCATCATGACCGATCCGGGTATGGCAGATATTACGTATATTGAGCCGTTGAATGTAAAACGTCTGACCGAAATTATCGAAAAAGAAAGACCGGATGCCGTATTACCCAACCTAGGGGGCCAATCGGCTCTAAACCTTTGTGCCGAGCTGTCGGATCAAGGAATTTTAGAAAAGTATCAAGTGGAAGTCATCGGTGTGAACATTGACGCCATTAAAAGAGGAGAAGACCGGATCACATTCAAAGAAACCATGAACCGATTGCATATCGATATGCCTAGGAGCAAACCTGCATACACAGTAGAAGAAGCCAAGGACATCGCATCGGAATTAGGATACCCTGTTGTCATACGCCCTGCTTACACCATGGGGGGAACCGGAGGCGGCTTAGTCTATAATGTGGAAGAGCTGCAGCTAACAGCCAGCCGGGGAATCGCCGCAAGTATGATCGGTCAAATTTTAGTGGAAGAATCGGTTTTAGGTTGGGAAGAGCTTGAATTGGAAGTCATTCGCGATGCCAAAGGCCAAAAGATCACCGTTTGCTTCATTGAAAATGTAGATGCCATGGGGGTTCATACCGGGGACTCTATTTGCACCGCACCAATGCTGACCATCAGTGAAGCGCTTCAAAAAAGATTGCAAAAAATTGCATATGCCATTGTAGATGAGATCGGAATCATCGGAGGGACAAATGTACAATTAGCTCATGATCCGGTATCCGACCGCGTTACCGTAATAGAAATCAATCCTAGAACATCCCGTTCATCCGCTCTTGCTTCGAAAGCAACCGGATTACCCATCGCATTGATTTCCGCCATGTTAGCCACAGGGTTGACATTAGACGAGATCCCATATTGGAAAAAAGGAACGTTAAATCAATACACTCCTTCCGGAGATTATGTGGTTGTAAAATTCGCGCGATGGGCTTTCGAAAAGTTCAAAGGCGCGCAAGATAAATTAGGAACACAGATGAAAGCCGTAGGTGAAGCCATGAGTATCGGTAAAACCTATAAAGAAGCCTTTCATAAAGCCATCCGTTCACTTGAAATCGGAAGATACGGTTTGGGCTTTGCCAAAAACTATAACGAGCTCTCCTTGGACGAATTGTTGAAAAAGCTGGTGGAGCCTTCCTCCGAAAGACAATTTATTCTGTATGAAGCCATACGAAAAGGCGCCGACATTGACAAGCTACATGAACTGACCAAAATAAAGAAGTGGTTCCTGGAACAAATGAAGGAATTAGTGGAATTAGAAGAACAGATTTTAAGCTATAAAGGAAAAGAATTGCCGGATGATCTTTTAAAGCAAGCTAAAAAAGACGGTTTTGCAGATCGTTATTTGGCAAAGTTATTACAAATAAAAGAAAAGCAAATCAGGGACAAGAGAATCTCTTTAGGAATAGAGCAAGGCTTTGAAGCTGTGCCGGTATCCGGTGTGAAGAATGCAGATTACTATTACTCCACATACAATGCACCGGATACAGTGGAATCCGGTCACAACAAAAAGGTGATGATTTTAGGCGGAGGACCCAATCGAATCGGTCAAGGTATTGAATTTGATTATTGTTGTGTTCACGCAGCTTTTGCACTAAAAGATGCAGGCTATGAGACCATTATCGTCAACTGTAATCCTGAAACGGTATCCACGGATTATGACACATCGGACAGGCTCTATTTTGAACCGTTGACTGTTGAAGACGTACTGAGCATATATAAAAAGGAAAAACCTTTTGGCGTGATCGTTCAATTCGGAGGGCAAACACCTTTGAATATCGCCACGGAATTGGAACAAGCCGGTGTTCATATTTTGGGAACCTCTCCGGATACCATTGACTTGGCGGAAGATCGTGATCGTTTCCGCAAAATCATGGAAGACCTTGATATTCCCATGCCGGAATCGGATATGGCATGGACAACCGAACAAGCGTTGAGAATCGCAAGAAAAATCGGGTATCCCCTTATGGTAAGACCTTCATATGTTCTAGGCGGCAGAGGAATGGAAGTGGTTCACGATGACGAACAAATATGTATGTATATGGAAAACGCCATCGGTGTCACACCGGAGCGTCCTATCCTGATTGACCGATTCCTTGAAAACGCTATTGAAGCAGAAGCAGATGCCGTCGCTGACGGAAAGAACGCTTTTGTTCCTGCAGTTATGGAACACATTGAGCTAGCGGGAATCCATTCCGGAGATTCTGCTTGTGTAATCCCTACCGTAGGTATTCCTGAAAAGCATGTCAAGACAATTAACGAATACACCGGTAAAATTGCCAAAGCATTGAATGTTACAGGATTGATGAATATACAATATGCCATTGCCCATGACACTGTTTACGTGTTGGAGGCCAATCCCAGGGCTTCTCGAACCGTCCCGTTAGTATCCAAAGTCTGTAATATCCAAATGGCACGTTTGGCTACTGAGGTAATGGTGGAAAAAGCTCAACTAACCGGGAAACGAAGCAAAATTGAAAGCCTGACCCATGCGCACATCAAGCATTTCGGTGTCAAAGAAGCTGTTTTCCCCTTTAACATGTTCCCGGAAGTGGATCCGGTTTTAGGACCTGAAATGCGTTCCACCGGTGAAGTGTTAGGGTTGGCAAGATCCTTCGGCCTTGCATACTATAAGTCCCAGGAAGGAACCGGGGTATCCTTGCCGGAGTCAGGAACCGTACTGATATCCGTCGCAGCCCATGATCGTCCGGACATATTGGAAACTGCTCAGTTGTTTGACCGGTTAGGATTTAAAATCAAGGCAACGAAAGGTACCCATGCCTTCTTGACATCATGTGGTATTCAAAGCGAAGTCATTAACAAGCTAGGTGAAGGTCGTCCGGACATTTTAGATGGCATTACCAATCGCGAAATCAATCTTGTGATTAATACACCTATTGGTAAAGACAGCAAGCAGGATGACTCATATATAAGGAAGGCGGCTATAAGGCACAAGATCCCCTATATCACTACCGTAACCGGTGCATTGGCAAGTGCAAAAGGAATTGCAGCTTACCGTGAAAGCAAAAACACCAAAACGGAAGTGTTATCTTTGCAAGAGTATCACAAGGAAATACAATACTACGAAGATGACGAACAGTAACTAAGAATAAATAAAAATAATATAGAAAAACAAAACCTTCATAACCGAAGGTTTTGTTTTTTACACCTTACTATATTTACACTTTATTATTTTTTTATACTTTATTAATTACTCAATATAAAGCAGGTTTGCAACATCCTCCAAACAGTCCATGACAACCGCCGCTTCTTGCAACACTCTTTTACTCTGGTGACCTGTTGCAACTAAAACACAGTCCACCCCTAAAGAATCAGCCACCTGTTTATCATGAGTCGTGTCTCCGATCAACAACGCTCGTTCAGGTTTTGTACGATTCATATACGCTTTCCCTATATCAACCTTGCTTGTAGCATAGATGTCTGAAATTCCGAGTATTTCGTCGAAATATGGAGCTATGCCCAAGGGCACAACTTGGGATAGCAAATTGCTCCGTTCCGATGCCGATAGAATCACTTGTCGTATGCCCCTGGCTTGAAACTTAGAGAGCACTTTCTTAGCATCCGGAAACAACTGAAAATTGCACCCGTCTCCGTGGTATAGATCAATATATTCCACTGCAAGCTTTTCAAAAGACACCTTTTCGAAATCAAAGCCTGCACGCAGATAATAATCTTTGATGGGAAAGCCAAATACACTATGATATTCCTCTACAGATTCAAACACAGGCAAACCATTCTTTTTTCGTATAATGTTAATTGTTGTCACACACCAATCCACATCATCAAGCAATGTTCCGTTCCAGTCCCATATGATATGTGTATACTTTTGCAAAATTACTACTCCTTAAAACAATTCGTCCAATAGACAATAATACCTGATTTTATCCTCATCCGGTTCTATTTGCAAACAATCAAACAATAATCTTTTGTATCTTTCATATTCCATTTCGCTGTATTTCCCAAATTCAATGCAATTATGTCGAAGGGATCGTACGCATAAGGCAATATCTTGCCAACGATCGGCAATGCCTCCTCTACCCCAATCCACAAATCCAATCACATCTTCTCCGGATATAAAAATATTGGGTAAACAAAAATCACCATGAGAAAATACAGGATCCAGGATAGGTTGATTCTTCATCAAGTAATTATATAAATCCCATAAATCCGAAAAGCCACCGGGGGAAAGTGTCTCTTCTTCAAGGTTGTTGATATCCACAAGACCATTTTCAATATTGTATTTCCCTTGTATAAGTTTATCGGAAAGACTATTTGAGAAAGGACAGTCCACAGGATCAATATTCCATAGCATCTTTAAAGCTTTTGCCAGTGCTTTCACCGTGTGATCCATATTTTGAAGGTTTCTGTCCGAGCAAGCGGGTTCACAGGGTAATCGGGACATGAGAATAAAGCTGTAACCGTCTTGCTGCACAGCTTGAATCACCTTTGGTACCGGCAGCCTGCCCTCAAGCCAAAGCAAAAGCTCTGTTTCAGTTTTGGATGAAAGAGATTGCCTTTCTATTTTCAAAACTATTTTGTCAAACAACAAAATCGTCGAGCCGGACATGCCAAGGTCATCAAAAGTCCAAGCCGAATTTTCTAGTTTATTTACTATACAATCGGGTATCTTTGTCAGATCAAACATACATAATCATCCTTTATTTATCAGCTGTATTATATTTTAACACTACTTTCCTAGCTAAAAAAGCACAAAAAAATCCGGGTGATCTCTTACATCACCCGGTTGTGGTGTGTAGGGTAGCTGATGTGAGTGAGTTACCATCTTGCTATAGAGCAAGAGCATAGCCTTGGATAGATCAAACCATGATTGATGAGGGTAGGATGTACGGGTTAGTGGAATCATTAGATCGTGCGACAGCGGCACGTGCCTCATCGGGTTTACTCCTTAAGATAGTACCATGCAATTGGCATATTCTTTTTCAGCGTACCAATATATACTTATTAAATTGTTATTCGCTCTTGTAAATGGAACAATTTTGATTGTTTGAAAATCACCCCATTTAGTAGCAGCAGTTCCATGTAAGGTTCAAAGATCCCGTTTATCGAGATCTGTGGTTAACCCAACAAAAAAAGCGCGGGTCAAGTCACAAAAACTTAAAACACAACGCTTGGACTACTCCTACGGGGTTAGCTGACGGGTTCGGGCTCCCAAGTAGCCCTACCTGTGGATTCACAGGATTCACCCCAAAGTTGGACCCCCCGCTTCAACGAGGAATTCGGAGATTTCGTTACCTAAAATAAAGTATTAACTTTATAGTGCAATCATACCACAAAACCGGAAATTGTCAAGCGCCCCTATGTTAAGGTGATGTTAAAAGTTCATAAAGCGTTTGTAACAAAAGTCCGGCTTCCTCAGTCATGAGTAACCTTGTGGACACCTTCTACGGAGTACAGGTCACCTACTAATTTCGGTTGATCAAATTTCTTACTCTTTTCGTTATACAAGACCTTTAACAGAACATTTTTACTACCGGTATTGCGGTTGAAATCGATGGACTCAATGGAGATTCCTTGGCTGCCCAAAAAGTGTAATGCTTTTTCAAGCATAACGCTTTCGTCATCCATAGTAATGTAGATGGCACGTGTATAATTTTTATGGGGTATTTTTCTTTCAACCTTCTTTAAGAGCAACAAAGTTAAGTATAAAATTATCGTTGTAATTCCGGCGCCGACAAAATATCCTCCGCCTACCGCCAAGCCGATGCAAGCTACCGACCACAGGCTTGCAGCCGTGGTCAATCCCCTGACTTTAAAATCATCCTTAATAATGGTCCCGGCACCTAAAAAACCGATTCCACTGATCACCTGTGCTCCTAACCGTGTAGGATCAATGGTTACTGAACCTTGATATTTTAAGAACATAAATTGGGAAGTCAACATAACCAAGGAAGAAGCAACACAAACCAATATATGGGTTCTGAAACCTGCAGGACGATTTGGGTTTTCCCTTTCAAAACCGATAATTCCACCGAATAAAGTCGCTAGCAGTAGCCTAATAACCATGATGTGCCAATTAGGATCCATCAAAAATCACCTTCCACTCTCATTATACATTATTTCCTTGAATGGTAAAATATCCATTTCTACAGTTGAATAATTACTGCATCAAATCCTAACATTTGAAGCCACATCATCGTAAAAACAACTTCTTGGGTATTGGTCCCATATACTAAAATGTATTGCTCCAAACGAAGATTCTCAAAAGAAAAATACATTTCCGGTCCGAAAGGGATGTTTACGGACACGGCTTGAAAAGGTGACTCGTCGGTTGAAGCAGAATCAACACACAAAAAGGCTTTATCCTCTTCTTTGTTTTCAAACATAAATACCGCATCCTCTATATTGACAGTAAATTCGTCCATCATGCTACGATCAAGCACATCTATTTTTTTAAAGTATTGTTCTAAAGCAACCCTCAAATCAGGATCGATGTCAGGAGGAGGAACTTGGTTAAAACGATTGTAACCGGTCTCTTTCATATCTCTCATGCCATCCAAAAAGCATATTTCCTCCCAGCCTGCAGTTACAGACTTGACTTGAAAACCGGCCAACGCAAGCAAAGCCGTGGCTTGCATAGATAAATATTCAGAGTCGGCATATACAGCTACAGGTTTGTTATAGGGGATTTTATCGATATTCGCCCACAGATCCATACCCCATGGGATATTCAAAGCGTATCGAATGTGACTTTCCGTATACTCTTCCGGTTCTCTCAAATCAACTATGAATAGATCCGGATTAGAACGCGCCTGATAGATAAAGTCCTCAGGAGAGATCACATATGCATTCGTGTCAATAGTCTTAAAAAAATCATTCGTGATTTGCTCCAACCGAGGTGTTTCCTCCGAACAGGAAATAAGCCCCGCAACCATACAGATGAATAAAACAACCAGGATCGGAGTTTTAATTTTTGTTTTCAAACAGGTCACATCTTTTCTTCTCATATTAAACCAACAGCTTCTGCATAAACATGGCAGCAGCTCCTAACGAGATGGCGTTTTCACCGAAATAGCCTAACCGTTTGAAGGTTACGTGATCGGTGCTTAAATAGCTTTTTCTCATTGCAAGCTCTACCGCAGTCTCATAATATATTGCAGAATGTCGGATCAAAGGTCCGCTCAATATAATGATATCAGGGTTGAGTAAGTTCATGAAGTTAGCCAAACCGGTCCCTAATGCCAAAGCTGCATTGATAATGGTTTCTCGGGATAATTCATCCTCTTGATCCGCAGCTTGGCAAATATCAATAAAGCTGATTTTGTTCAACTCGCTGATGGGCTTTCGTCCTTTTTTCACTTCTGCAGCATATTTTTTTAAAATGCCGGCGGCTGAACTGTAACATTCTATGCATCCGTAGTTACCGCAATAGCATTCTTCCCCATCCATGTCAACCACCATATGACCAAATGCATCTTCCACATTATTCATGGTTCTGATGATGTTACCGTTGGAAATGACACCGGTGCGAATACCGATTCCACAATTAAAGTAAGCCACATTGGCACAATCTTTTCCATATCCCATTTTCGATTCCAACAAGACTGCACAATTTGCACCGTTTTCTGTGAAAACCGGGATCCCCAAGCTGTTCTCCAACAAATCCTTTATGGGAACATCTGACCAACCGGGGGCTTGGAAATGGTCGGGATTGATTAATATACCCTTTTTCCTGTCCAAAGGTCCTACTGCACCTAGTCCTGCACCCATCACATCTTTTTTTTGAATACCTGACTCCAAAAGCATCTCATTGAAGCAGGCGGTTATATAAGATACGGTTACATCAGGTAAAAAGGTTTCATCCATAAGAAAACGCCTTTTTGACACAATATCCATTTTCAAGTTGGAGATAACCATATCGGTGTAGGTTCTTGAGATATCTAATCCCAAGATATAGGCTATACCGGGGTTAACATCATACAGCAGAGGCTTCCTGCCTCCGGTGGATTGATCAATCCCGGCAGGAACAATGACTTGCTCATCCAAAAGAGGTTTCATCACACGGTTTAACGTGCTGAGTGTGGTACCCGTTAGTTTCAAAATGGTGTTTTTGGTCACTAAGGGATTGTTACTCACAATACTGAAAACCTTTTTTGCATCAATATCTAAATTTTGAATGAAAGACAGAAAATCCTGCATATGAGCACCTATATTTTTCCTTGTTTGCTTATTCCATTATACTGATTATCTTTGGCAAATTCAAGCTGATGACCTATAATATAATCTTCTCCACTTCCTCCACCGGCATTTGTCTGTAAAAATAGTATCCTTGGTAATAGTCGCATTGCAAGCTTTTCAACAACAGGTATTGCCGTTCCGTTTCAATTCCCTCACATAGAACAAGCATCCCTAATTTATGGGTTAAAGTAATGATACTCTTTAACAATGCAATTCCTTTAGCATTTGTCGCCCCGGCGACAATAGACTGATCCACTTTAATGATATCCATCGGAAACTCTTTTAAATCCGAAAAGGATATATGACCGCTTCCCACATCATCGAGTCCGATTTGAAAGCCTAATGCCTTGCACTTGGACAAATTGAAAAAAGCCATCTTTTTGTTCACATTCTTGGTGCTTTCAGTGATTTCAATGATAAGATTCTCACGATTAAAATCATACTTGGATACAATTTCTCCAATTCTGTTTATGAATTGAGCGGAGGAAATGGAAATGCGGTTAAAGTTGCAAGATAAAGTATAATCATACCCTTTGAGTTGCCACTTTTCCAGCAATATACATGTTTGCTCGAAGATATAGTAATCCAACTCTCCCAGGGTACCTCCATTCTCCATAATAGGTATAAAAGAAGACGGTAACACCAAACCCTTACTCGGATGTTGCCAGCGGGCCAACACCTCTCCCCCCATTACACTGCCTTCAGCGTTTTGAACAAGCTGGACATACACCCGGATCTCACCATTTTCCACGGCTGACGTCGTATATTTGATCAATTGCTTATCCTCACTCACTTTTGTAAGCAATGCATCATTGGAAATCGCATAAGAAATACTGTTACTTACTGCATATTCATAACCTTGTTGCGCATTGTCAATCACCAATTCTCCTTGATCATCGGTCTTTTTTATCATGTAAACCCCTGCATGGAATTCCGGGCGATAGTTTCGGTTGAATTTATCACAATAACGATTCAACCGCTCCAGTACACGGGAAATCCACTCCCCTATTTCCCCGGTTTGGCAAGCATGAGCCACCACAAAGTTTCCGCCGCCCACTCGAGCAACAATGTCCCCTTCCGTTGCAAGATCTTTCAGTTCCTTTGCTGTAAAACGTAGTTGTTCCTCTGCTTCATCATAGCTGTACCGATTGTTCACCTTGGCAATATCAAAGCCGATGAATGCAACGGCATAAATAGGTCTTGCCGCATCCTCAATCACTTCATTGAATGTATGAATGAAGTAAGCTTTATTTCCTAAACCGGTAGCCTCATCCACCCATTTTACATATTTCAATAACTTTCTCTTTTTATGCAACAGAATCCCCGCCACGAAAAGTATAACAAGAGCCAAGAAAGCCATTGCCGATACACAAATGAACAACCACACGGGAATTCCTTGTGTTTGTGCACCCATGGTTTGACCCAATGCAATTTGTAGAATTTCAGCCTCCGGCATGGATGTCAGAGCTTCCTCAAAGGATTTTTTAAATGCTTCCGTAGCTATGGAGGAAAAGGCAAAGCAAACCTCAATAACTCCATGATCCGATTCATAACGGATCGGAACGCTTGAATAGGCAATATCCATATCATTGATATGATTCCCATCCTTTATAACGGCGGAAACCAACTCCACTTGCCCATTGGATGCCAATTGTACCCTTTTATCGGTTTTTCCCGCAGATACATAAGCAAAGTCCACTCCCATGGTTTCTGAAATCCTTGAAAGAAGCCGAGGCATCACACCCTTGTAAGCATCATCAAGCTCATCATAATATTCGATTGGATAAAAGTCCGGGTTTCCTGCAACATAGATCCTATCTTTGTCACTTGTGACGGTTTCCACAGTAATCACATCCCCACGGACGGTTTGTGAAAACACAAAAAGGGATAGGAGTATCATTGCTATGAAGAAATCCCTGGTATTTCTATTCATAGTTACCTCATTACTTCAAGTTGATGCGTTTACGTTCAATTCTGCCCCATTGAAGCTTTTTCTTCTTGTATCCCGCAAAAGCCGTCGCTCTGACCCAGGCAATGGCGAACCGAAGGAAAGAAACCTCGAAAAAGCACAATAAAACAGCTTTAAGCACATCGGAAAAAGAAATCTTCAAATCAACGGTTTGAATTCTGGAGAAGAATGCCGTTAACGTCAATACGGAACTATATCCGGTGTAAATCAACAAAAACATCACCATGAAACGTACATTGATCATATTCACGATAAATGCCAGCACAATGGTGAATACACCAAAAATTTCAATATAGGGGGAAAGCAATTCATACAACAAAAAATACAGGTAAGAAATGAGGCTTACTGCACCGTACTTGGCATTGGCAAACAATGCCTTGTGTTTTGTCATGCTTTGAAAAAGACCTAAGTGCCAACGACGGCGTTGCTTGAATAAGTCTTTCAATGTTTCAGGAACTTGCGTCCAACAAATGGCATCCGTTGCATACCTGATGGAGTAATCGATCTGATTGGCCAAACAAAATTCATGTAGCTTGACCACAAGCTCCATATCTTCCCCCATGGTGGTATGGTCATATCCACCGCAAGCAATCACCGTATCTTTCTTAAACAAGCCGAATGCACCGGAGATGATGAGCGAACCGTTGAATTTATCAAACAAGATTCTGGAAGCCAAAAAAGACCGGTCATATTCCAGTACTTGCATGCATGCGAGGATATTTCGAGGCAGTCTGTATTTAATGACTCTTCCCTTCTCTAATTCCACTTCATTCGAAGGTCTGATGGTGCCGCCTACTGCCACCACATGATCGTTTTCCAGCACCGGGTGAACAATTTTGCCCAATGAATCATATTGAAGCACCGAATCAGCATCCATGCACACAAAGTACGGATATCCGGCCATATTGATACCCATGTTTAAAGCGTCGGCTTTACCACCGTTCTTTTTTCGTATCAATGTTATAGGAACCTTTTCACCGACCGACTCATAGATATATTCAACAGGTTGGCATGTGATCTTGTATTGAACGGGACGATTTACCGGGTGCATGTCAAAAGCTTCAATCAAAACCTTCGACGTGTCGTCCTTGGAGCCGTCATCCACCACAATGATTTCATATATATTGTATTCAAGTGCCAAAAGAGACTTCACAGTTTCCACCACAGTGACATGTTCATTGTACGCCGGGGTGATGATGCTTACAGGTACATAATAATCCTGCATCAATGTGTTTTTCATCTTGATCTGTCGTCTCTTCTGATATAGAGTGGAGGAACCGACTGCCACAGCCAAGAATAAAAAGGTGGAATACCCGATCAAGTAAACGATAAAGAATACTCCGGAGCCTTGTAATATCGCTTTGATGATATCGGTTAACTGCTGTGTCATGTCAATGCCGCCTCCTTTCCTAGCTTCTCATGTTGCATTCTGTATTGCATGATTTCCCTTGCATATCGGTCATTGCCCTCTAATATGTCTAAATATTCGGTAAAGGGAAGGTTGAACCTTTGAAGGCTGATGGCTGCATTGTTCCGTACATGCCAATTCGGGTTGTTCAAGCTTCTCTTCAATGCCGTCACAGTCCTGTCTTTTGGGTAAAGGGCAAGAGATCTGGCAGCAATGGCACTATACTCCCATCTGTATTGCTTGGTATTTTCCAAAAATTCGATTAACAAAGGATGTGCCTTCTCGTAAAAATACTTACCGAAATAACGGATGCAAGAATAACGAATCTCATCATCTCGACTATTATTCCTCATAAGTTCAAGCATTGGCTCGCGCATATCGACATCACCGAACCTAATGTACTCTAATATAACCACCTGATATTTTATGGAAAATGCTTCAAAAGATCGCCATAAAGCTTTGGCCAGCCGGTTCCGGTCTCCTTCAAATGTCAACAAACGATCGGTCAATAATTTTGTATGGTGAAATAATTTGCAACGGTCTACACATAGCAAAGCTTCCACCACGTTTTTATACTCCCCGGAACCATAGATTGCATATAAGGCGTTTTCGCGGATGTAAAGGCTCTCAGAACACAATAATTGGAACAGTTTACGGATTAACACGCCATCGGAGGTACCTTTTAAAATCCGGTACTTTCCAAGGATGTGGGCAAAAAAGGCAACGGTAACAGGATCCTTACTATGATAATATTCGGTAAGCTCTAGAAAAACCATGTAAATCTCTGAAAAATAGGTTTTTGACTCAAGAGGATATTTTTGCACCAGTAAATCCATGGTTTCGTCAAATGCAATCATGTTTCCGGTTTTGTGTAATACTTTGACCAGCTCTTCCTTATGTGCCTGTTCCATAAATTCACCGGACGCGATGCGATTCAATTGACGTTCGATATGTACTCTGAACTCAAAACTGACTTTTTCGACTCTTTTTCCCCGTTCTTGAAAAACAAAAGCCGAAATGATATTAAATAAAATCATGGCA
>CALCRE010000277.1 GCA_937894465.1 uncultured Clostridia bacterium | reverse complement strand
AAACAATCCGGATGCTCCTAATTCAGCTGAAGAAATCAAATTGAATATTGAAAACAACATCCTATATCAAATTCTGCCTGAAGTCATCAATCGCCGCATACGCGGTAACTTCGGCATGCATCAAGGCAGTATCGCTCTGGCGGCTTTGGTATTGCAAAATGATGAGTACTTTGATCGTTGTGTTGATGTCATTATGTCCACCTCCGACAAGCAAGCTTGGGGAGTGGGTAATATTGAGCATGTTTTAGTCAACGAAATTGATCATGACGGTTGTGGAAACGAAACATCAGTAGGTTACAACGGTATATGGATAAATGGAATGGATAAAATTGCACAGATCTTAAAAGGAACATCCAGGGATCTTTACAAGAATGAAAAGTTTCTAAAGATGCACAATCTTGAAGTTCCATATATTATAGGAGATAGATACACACTCAATATCGGTGATGCAGGAAGTGCTTGTAAGCCTTTTACGACCATTTACCAAGATCCCCGTGCAAACTTATTCCAGCATAACGGTGATGTAAAAAGCGCTCAATTGTTGGATTTGGCTGCAAGGCTTCGTAAAGCAAAAGGTGGGAACGGATCCATTGTGCAAGATATGTTTGCAGATTGTGAAAAGCTTGAAGAAGACATTAAAAAGACTGTGGAAAAGCATGGTCCCTTCAAATCTATCAGCGAAAATTACAGCGGATACGGCATTTCCAAGGTGGAAATAAGGAATGAAAACCAAGATCCCAAAAGCGTGTGGTTATATTACGGCAGAAATACAGGACATGGTCATCGCGATACATTAATGTTAGGCTTGTATGGTTACGGTGTGTTCTTGAATCCGGACCACGGATACCCGTGTTTTGCAGACAGCAATCACGAACGTCGTTGCTGGACTGTGAACACCATATCTCACGATACGGTAACTGTGGATAATGGCCCCGGAAAGAACCATGTCGTCGGTATTCCTCATCATTTTGATGCAAATGAAAAGGTGAGTGTCATGGATGCCGAAGCACCCTTATTGTATGAACAAACATCCTGTTACAGAAGAACATCGGTCGCTGTTAACATGGAAGGCGCCACATATGTTGCAGACTTTTTCAGAGTGGCAGGTGGAAATGACCATCGTTATGTATTCCATGGAGCGGAAGGAACGGCACAAAGCAAGGGGTTAAACCTTATTGCACAAAAGAAGGGCACCTATGCAGGAGAAGATGTGGAATTTGCATCGGAAGAATATGACAAGCAACATCATGACGGGTTCGACTATATGTATGATGTTCAAAAGGATCTGAATACACAAGATGCATTTACTGTGGATTGGAAAGTAAAAGACACATTTGGTGTTTGGAAAAAGGACAGGGACGTGCATATAGCCATGACTGTTTTGGATCCTGCACAAGAAGTGGTTCTGGCAAAGGGAATGCCTCCTCAGAACAAACCGGGCAATCCTAAAGAATATACCTATTTGATGGTTCATAACAACGGTGAAAGCCTTGAAAGCCAATTTGCATCAGTGATAGAGTCTTATGAAGACCAAAGCGCCATATTAAAAGCTGAAGCTTTACCGTTACATAGTAAAGATCAAACAAAAGCCGGTATTCATGCAAAAGCCGTGAAGGTCACCATGAAAAATGGTCGCGTGGATTATATTTTCAATTCCATCGATGACAACACATATGTTGCAGACAATGAAATTGAATTCAAAGGCTTCTTGGCAGTAATCTCTGAAAAAGACGGTGCCGTTTGTTATCAATATGCAAATGATATATCCTACCTAAAGTTCAAGGGACAAGAACTGATTACGGAAGACTTGTTTGTCACAGGGTACGTGTCGGATTTCACCAAGGAAATGAGCATTGATAACAAGATTGTTGTCAAACTTGACCGGAATGTTTGCCCGGACCGACTGGCTGGTGCCTATGTGGACATTGAAACCGATAAAATTCGAAATGGGTTTTATGAGATTTTATCAGCAAAGAAGAATGAACAAGGATTGTTTGAACTTAGCATAGGGGATATAACCCTCATTCGAGCACTGGCAGATGGTGATGATGCAAAACAATACGTCTATAACATTGCAGAAGGTGCAAAATGCAAAATTGCATTGGTGAAAGAAATAGGGTAAGCTATGACAAATAATGAAAGGGGACGAAAGTCCCCTTTTTCCGATACAAAGAGGACACAATTCATACTGCTTGTGTCCATTTATTTACTGATGGCAGCATATGCTTTTTCAAACACCATGCTAGGTCCATTAATGGGGAAGATGATCAATGATTATCGTTTAGACTTAAGTAAAGGTGCACTACCGGTTACTTTTCAAAGCATCGGTGGTTTATTGGCCATCATTTTTGGTGGTATCTTGGCGGATATCTATAAAAAACCCAATATCATCATCCTTGGCTTTTTACTATATTCCTTTGGATTATTAGCAGTTGGCTCGGCACCTGCATACCCATTATTACTCATGTCCTTTTTTGTCATCGGGATATCCCGTATGGTGGACACCGTCTTAAATGCATATATATCAGACCTTTTCCCCGAGAAAAGAAGTAAGTACCTAAGCTTGCTTCATACTTTCTTTGGAATCGGTGCGTTTTCGGGTCCCTTGTTTGTACGTGTCATCACTGATGTTGATGGAACATGGAACCGTCCCTACAGATTCTTGGCATTCGGGTGTTTGGCACTTTTATTATTCTTTATTTTATGCATACCCAAATCAACTACTCAAATGCGCCACGAAGTAAAACAAGTTACGGATAAAAGCAGTTTTAAGGAAATTCTAACAAGTAAATATATCTGGCTTTTATGCTTGATTATGTTTTTGTATTCCGGACATCAAAATGGTGTTTCGGTTTGGTTACCTATGTATATGGAAACCGGATTGAATGCATCACCTGCATTGTCTTCCACGGGGTTGTCTATCTTTTGGTTGGGTATTATTGCCGGCAGATTAGGTGCATCCTTTTTACCGGAGAACTTTCAAGGTAAGAAGTTAATCGGCATAGGAAGCTTCATCGGAGGTATTTTATTAGGGATGGGAATCATCTTGAAAAATCCAATTTTACTCATCGTCTTCTCCGGTTTTGCAGGCTTTCTAACAGGTGCTATTATCCCCATGATTGTCGCCATGGCTTGTGACCGTCATTCCAAAAACAGTGGAACCGCTTCTTCCATGATCTTTATAAGCGGTACGCTGGCATCCATGCTATTTCCCCCAAGCATAGGGAAAATAGCCGAAGCATTCAGCTTTCAAATTGCCATGTCATTAACCTTCATACCGCTAATTCTCATTCTGTTCGTCACACTATTTCTGGCTGATTCATAATAATCGATCTCGTTTTAACTTCAAGGTGCCGCAATATATGGAACGAGCGCTCACAGCATAAAAATTTTATCTTTTGGCGGATCATAGGTAAATGTGAATGGTTAAGTGATTCCTCCTCGAATATCATTATCATCATCCCATTTGGAGGTCAGCTATGACAGAACCTTTCCTTTCAGAAGAATTTCTAAAGTTTTTGTATGAATCGGATATATTCGAAATGTATCTTTGCACCATAGATTTATAATGTATACTACAGATTATTTGTATAAGATCCTCACATTGGTTGATATTTCCTCAACATATTTGATATGGTAACTATGCATTGATTTTATTATAATTACTACAGAAGCTTCTAAAATAACCAACAAGGAGTAGTAATTATGAAAATTAACATCGGTGAAAACCTAAAAAAGATGAGGTTAAGCAAGGATTTAACACAGGAACAACTTGCAGAAGTATTTGGTGTATCACCGCAAGCTATAAGTCGTTGGGAGAATAATACCGCATACCCCGACATTACAATACTACCTGGTATTGCAATTTTTTATGAAACGACAATTGATAGTATTATCGGTATGGACGATATTCGTAAGACAGAGAGCATCAACAAAATACACAATGATGTGCATATACTGATGCGAGAAAACAAAGTTGACGAAACCATAACTATGTTACGTAATGCTTTAAAGCTATATCCAAATAGCTTTTTAGGCGAACTTGCTGAAACATTGGCTGTAAAGGGAACACAAAATAATGACGTTACCATAATGAAAGAAGCCGTGACATTGTATGAACGTTGCATTAATTCTAACAAGATCAGTATGAAAGGAAAAAGCACAACAACCGTTCACATGATTTTCTTAAACCTTAAATTAGGCATGATTGATAAAGCAAATGAATTGGTGAAATCATTGCCACATTTTTGGGAAAGCAGAGAGGTTTTAATACCCGAGGTATATTGTGGTGATGAGTATGTGGAAGAGCTTAAAAAGTCAATTATCAAAGCATTGGTTTTCTTTTGCGGTAAAATTCAAAATCTACAGAGTCGTAAATATGGAGAAATTCCAAGCTATTTTCAACTTGGGGTTGACTTTAATCCAACAAAAAGTGTAGCTGAAATACTTGATACAATAAATGACTTGTTTAATAACCGATATTAAAATTATGAGCATTATCCAGCATTTATGGCTTGAATAAGATGTAAATAGCTCAATCTGTTTTATTGCAGATTGGGCTATTAGTAAGCGTTAAATCGAATGTATCTTAAAATAGATCATTTATTAAGAGATAATACCATCAGAACTAAAAAGCCGAGGTGTTATCAATGAAAAAATATGATTTATGGAAAGAACGAGTAGCGGATTACAGAACCAGCAATCTCAACGCAGGAGAATGGTGCGAAAAAAATAACTTATCCAGAGCCACCTTGCGTTACTGGGTGACAAAATTCAATAAAGAAAAAATTAACGAAGATGCCCAACAACAAACCAATAATTTTGTAAAGTTCACGATACAAGATTTAGCAGATAATCCTAAAGAAACGATCACTATAAATTTTAACAAATTATCGATAAATGTATCCAATGGATTTGATCCTGCAATGTTACGTGAAGTCTTTGATGCTATAAGCGAATTGCTGCCAGTGTTAAAGCTTTTTCTGAGATCGGTTACTAGAAACTGTAATCTCATAAAAGTTTTGCAATGGGATGGATCAGGGATGTGCTTATTCATAAAACGTTTGGACAAAGGAAAATTTCAATGGCCAATGAATGCTTCTGCAAGTTCATACAGAGTAATCGCTTTTTCTTTAATTTTTTATCCATATTAGTATCTCCGCAACAACAACGTCTTTCGAATAAAGTTATAGAAATCTTTTGCTGTTTACATATTTAGTGTGATGGATTATAATTACATTTGAGTGTTATGTCGGTTATTATAACCGGGATAAAAAGGTCATGAGGAGTTGTTATCTATGAATACGAACATTGATGAATTAAAAAAGAGATATCCTTTAACACTAAACCGAGATGTTAATATAGAAAATGAATTTATATCTAAACGTTTTGATAAAGCATGGCAAATAGCCAAAGATGCCGCAGTACTCTTAAAAGATAATTACAAGGCAAGTAAGGTTTTCGCATTTGGTTCATTGACAAAACGTTCTTCTTTTAACCGTTGGTCCGATATAGATTTAGCTGTTGAAGGTGTCCCTGATGAAATATTTTACTCTGCGGTAGGAGCTGTAATTGGTTTATCGACTGAGTTCAAAGTAGATTTAGTTGATATTAAAGATTGCGGATCATCTTTGCGTAACACAATAGAAATGGAAGGAATAATAATATGAATATAAAACACAATGTATTAATCGGGAGAATTCGTAATGACTTTTCTGAAATAAAAATAATCATCGATCGTCTGATAAACGCTTGGGAACATGCAAGCCGGACAGGTGATGAATTATATATTGATAGTGTGGCGCTGAATCTGCATAGTTTTTATACAGCATTAGAAAGAATTTTTGAATTAATTGCAATTTCAATCGATCGCGAAAAACCGCAAGGTGAATATTGGCATCTAGAACTTTTGCGTCAGATGTCTACCAAATTGATCTAGCACGTCCAGCAGTTATCTCTAAGGAAACTAGAAACAGTTTGGATGAGTATAGGGGTTTTCGTCATCTGGTAAGAAATGTGTATAGTTTTAATTTATCATCCGCGAAAATAGAGCCTTTGGTTAAAAAATTACCTGGCTTGTATAATGAAATCCAAAGTGAACTTGAACAATTTATTGGTTTTCTTCAAACAGTAGAATGAAATAGGTCGGTATGTATATGCAATTTGAGCTTATTATGCCACAGTTCAAAGTGGCATAGACTTAGAAAAATTTAAACTCATGTCCATCTACTGTTTTTTATATCACTAGTATAATACATGTGAGTTGGAATTTGGGAAATCAAAGCATTTGGTAAATCTTTGGGTAATTCGGATGATATCAAACACTGGTTTCATTAGATGGTCCCCCCACAAAATCCAGCATAAATTACGTGATGTTGACCATGGCTTACTCCCGTCAGTATTAATTTTATCCATCTGATCAATGTGATACATGGAATCCTGTGTTGCTGTTCTACACTGCATAACCCAAAGCATTTTCAACATCACCTGCTTCGCAATATTATTCTGTAATACTGATATATTGCATTGTAAGCTCAATGTGATTTATTTTATCATCCACTATGGAATCTGTTAGGCTTTCGATTTGCATCTTTGCCTTTACGCACCCTGTTTTTTTCATGGTGTCTATATCAGCTTTATATGCGCAATATTGTTGCACATGCATATGGAAGCACTAGTATTCCTGATGTTTGGAATACAATACAGAATGATATATACTCACTTCTCCACAAAAAAACTGAGTACATTTTTTTGCAGTAATCTTATATATCAACATTAAAAGCTTATTGCATTAGATTGTTAGATAATTTTTGAAGTGAAAACAAACTTGCTAAAAGGATGCGAGTAACATCAAATCAAGATGATACCAAAGAAGAATAGCTTATTTTAAAGCATGTTCCGCCATTACCAAGCCGGTTTATGATTGAAGAGATCGAGCAATAAGTTACTCACTTTTTTAAATTCTTTTTTTGTGTGAAAGTCTATTATTCTATTTTCTTTTCTTATTTTTTCTATTCTGTTGACACTTATAGTTAGTATTAATATAATAATATCAAGTCTATAATAAGTAGATACTTTTGTAGTTTTAATAATTGTTTTTTACGATTGGAGTGAGTCTATGGATGATATGAGAAACAAAGACGGGTTAACGGAAGAGCAATTTTTAGCACAGTATGATGCAAGTATGTGGGAGCGGCCTTCGACTACAGTGGATATGTTGGTCTTTACGGTATTAAACCGTGAAGCAGTTGATAAACGCAGACTTGCCAAAAAGGATTTGGCTGTTTTGATGATCCGAAGAAGTGATCACCCGTGTATCGGGCAATGGGCTTTGCCCGGAGGCTTTGTAGAGATGAATGAGAATCTTGACCAAGCGGCCCAAAGAGAACTCCAAGAAGAAACCGGCATCGAAAACTTGTACATGGAACAGCTCTATACATTTGGTGATGTGGGAAGAGATCCTAGAACCAGAATCATCAGCTCATCCTATATGACATTGGTGGATTCAGAATCTTTAGGCAAGATTCAAGCCGGCAGTGACGCCCAAGATGTCTCGTGGTTTAAAGTCAATTTTACTAAAATTAGCGATCGGAAAACCGGTAGTGTTCGAGAACAAAACTATCAACTGGAACTGGATAATGGTACTCAAAAAATTCAATCCACTTTAAGAAAGATGATTCAAAGGAAGGGGCGAGTGACAAGTACCCGGTGGGAACTCATCCAACATGATGGAATTGCATTCGACCATGCCAAAATTATTACCTACGGCTTGGAAAGGCTTCGTAACAAAATTGAATACACGGATATTGCATTTAATCTCATGCCGGATTTATTTACATTGTCCGAACTGCAACAAGTTTATGAAGTCATATTAGGCAAAGAACTTTTGAAAGCAAACTTTAGAAGGAAGATTTCTGACTTTGTCATCAAAACTGATGAGTCCACCAAAGAAAAAGCGCATCGTCCCTCCATATTGTATCGTTTTAATATTGATTGGTCGGGAAAAGAGTTGTAAGTTTAAATGAACAGGAAGGAGATTATCATGGAAAGGTTTACAAACCAGGATCAAGTTATTGAAAATTCGCAAACTGTATTATGGGAGTTGATGGAGCAATTGAACCGGTTGCCAACTCTTTCTTTAGCAGACTTAAAGAAGGAAGAAACCGCTCTGGCAATTGTTGATGTGGTTAACGGCTTTGCAAAGGAAGGCCTTTTAAGCAGTCCTAGAATTCAAGGAATCATTTCACCTATTGCAGAGATGTTAGAAAAATTCAAAGAGAAGGATATGACGGTTGTGGCATTTGCCGATTCACATACTTCGGATTCTGTGGAATTGAAAAACTATGTACAGCACTGTATTGCCGGAACATATGAAAGTGAAATTGTAGAGGAGATTCAACAAATCGGTGGTTACACCAATTTTCCGAAAAACTCCACCAATGGTTTTTTAGAAGAAGATTTTCAACAATGGTATGCACAACATGAGAATATTAAAAACTGGATTGTTACAGGTGATTGCACTGATATTTGCATTCTTAATTTTGCATTAACCTTAAAAAACGATTACAATAGAAAAAACAAAGAATCCAGGGTGATTGTGCCGTTACACATAGTGGAAACATACCATTCAAAAGGGCATGATGCAGATTTTATGAACCTTGCCTCAGCAATGATCATGCTGAACCAAGGTATTGAATTAGTACGTAGTGTACAATAATGATCGTACAAGGGAATGTCGGGGAGGCATTATGATGACAACAAGATCTAGATGGGATAACGAGAGAAATTTGACCATGCTGGCGGATTTTTATGAACTTACCATGGCCAACGGATATTTGCAGCATGGTTTGCAAGATAAAATTGCATACTTTGATATGTTTTTCAGAAGGATACCGGACGATGGTGGTTTCGCCATTTTTGCAGGATTAGAGCAAATGATCCGGTATATGAAAAACCTACAATTTACGGAACAAGATATCGCCTATTTGAAAGGCAAAAATATATTTACCCAAGAATTCTTAGATTATTTAAGAAATTTTAAGTTTACATGTGATGTGTGGTCTGTTCCGGAGGGAACTCCGATCTTTCCCGGTGAACCCATTGTAAAGGTGCGAGGACCGGTGATTGAAGCGCAATTTGTTGAAACCATGATTCTACTGACCATCAATCACCAAAGCCTGATTGCCACGAAGGCATACCGTATTGTGTCTGCTGCGCAAGGAAGAGCGGTCATGGAATTCGGCTCAAGAAGAGCGCAAGGCTATGACGGTGCAGTCATAGGTGCCAGGGCTGCTTACATTGGAGGCTGTATCGGTACCTCTTGCACGATGACCGGCAGAGATTTTGATATACCGGCTTTAGGAACAATGGCTCATTCTTGGGTTCAGATGTTTCCGAACGAGTTGGATTCATTTAAGGCGTATGCAAAGTCCTATCCGGATGGCTGCACATTGTTGATCGATACCTATGATGTATTACGAAGCGGTATTCCCAACGCCATAAAGACATTTGATGAAGTATTGGCTCCTTTAGGCAAAAGACCTGCCGGTGTTCGCATTGACAGCGGAGACATTGCATATCTTTCAAAAGAAGCACGTACCATGCTGGACAAAGCAGGATATCCGGACTGCAAAATTGTTGCATCCAATTCATTGGATGAACACTTGATTCGAGATCTTTTAGTTCAAAATGCCAAAATTGATTTGTTCGGAGTGGGTGAACGATTGATTACCGCAAAAACTGAACCGGTCTTTGGAGGTGTATATAAATTATCCGCTATAGAAGAAGACGGAAAAGCCGTACCGAAGATCAAGATCAGCGAAAATGCAGGCAAGATTACCACCCCGGGAGCAAAAGAGGTATATCGTTTTTACGACAAGAACACAGGAATTGCACTTGCGGATCTATTGACATTAGAAGATGAAGTCATTGACGAAACGAAGCCTTATGAAATATTCGACCCCCTATACACATGGAAACGCAAAACGTTAACTGATTTTACTGTGCGCAAGCTTTTGGTTCCCATATTTGAAAAAGGTAAATGCGTGTATGAAAGCCCGGATATTCACAAGATCAAAGAATACTGTAAGCAACAAGTTGATACATTATGGGAGGAAGTCAAACGTTTTGAAAGTCCTCACAACTACTACGTGGATTTGTCACAAGAGTTGTGGGATGTAAAGTATAACTTGATTAGAGAACTTTCAAACCGACCTTTACCCCAGTTTTGAAGAGCGAGCGTGAAATATAGAGCAAATCGGCGTTTTCAAGCGTAG
>CALCRE010000276.1 GCA_937894465.1 uncultured Clostridia bacterium | reverse complement strand
CTCAATCATTGTCCGTCCAATAATCCTTTAAAATCCGGTAAGAAGACTTGAGTCTTTCGTGATATGTGACACGATTATTCCAACTTACCAACTTAAAAGGTTTCAAGCCTATTCTTCCCCCGGCGCCCCCGGTTCCTAATCCTATATACATTTGCTGAATAACGATATGTTCAACACCGTAGTTACCGGCATAATAGTCATCATGGATTTGCATTTTGGATGGGTCGGCAAAGTTTAAAATTTGCCAGGGAAGCTTCAATTCCACGTAGTCACCGGTGCATATAAAATCAGCAAGGGAATGAAAGTCTACACTGTCCGGATTGGCGTTACCATAGGCCAGCAATCCGGTTTCATACGTTTCAGCCGAGACTGTCAGGTCCCCGTATAGAAGGGGGGTTGCCATTTGTAGAATCATATTGATATTGACAAACAAAGGTGAATCCACAAAAGGAACGTTCCCCGTCACATATGTATTATAGTCATCTATATTCTCTGAATAGGTGGAACGCAATGACTCGTACCTTTCTTGAACCATGATACGACTGTTGTTTTTTCCATTGATGACAATAAGGAAATCAACGGCACGATCGAATAATATGCCTTCATTTCTACAGTAGCTGCTGCCACTTTTCGGTGTTGTATCAATGGGTATATACAGAACTTCTTCCCCGAACTTCAGGTTTTCTTTGTAAACAAGAAAATATACAAACTTTTCATCATATTTCATGTGTACCGACATTCCTTCTTGATCTAGAACTTTATCCCCATCTGTCCACTCCGAAAGGTCTCCATCCACATAGCTGACAGATGTTTTCTCACCGGGGTCAAATGACAATAAGCCGAAATACTGTTCATTGGTTTGATAATCAGACCAAAAAGGCGTTCTTTTAAGATCCACCGCATACATGGTATTCCATGTCCGCTTGAACCACTCATCCTGCCAGGTGAACAAGCAACTTCCCGCACCGCCGGCATCCAATATGTCTTCATAGCATTCAATCAGGGCATTTCCTTGTTCAACCTCCGACATATACCCTTGGTTTCTACTCGTATTCATATCCCGTTGCGCCATTCCCCTGCCTGTGGAAACCCCGTATTCAGAAATCACCACCGGTATGTCGTGATGTGCCGTCAGCATATGAAGATACGCTTTATAGGTGTTCAACACCCCGTTTTCCGTATACGCAGTCTTTCCTTCCGGTAAAAAGGGGGACCAATCTTTTATATGGCTTAAATAGTCCGGATAATAAGGGTACACATGATAGGAGGCAAAATGCCCGGATAGAAAGCGATCCGTTGTTTTGATATGCTCAACATCCACCTGTGCACACTTCATGAAAAAGTCCGATAAATCTGTAGGATAGATAAAAGGATCCGTGGTAGGCCAGTTTGAAAATGCAATCAATCTTTGTTTTTTGTAACGGGTTGATTCATATTCAATCACTTGATCCCCTACAGAAGCCAGCATCACCTCGAAAGGTGATGCATCTTCCGTGGTAAACATGTATGTTCCTTGATAGGATGTATAGCCTTCCACACCGGTATATTTTTCATTGGTGTAAGCTACGGTGACATCCTCCCATTCCACCCCGAGAATATATCCGATCACCCATTGTGAAACGTCGGTTTTGTATGTACCATACCCTGCACTATGTATACCGCCTTGTACAATCTTTCTGTTGCCGTGGATCACATCCACGGCAATCTTACAATGCTCTAAAAAATCACCGTAAAACTCCTGTACGAAAGCATCTCTATGGGAATTTTGTATGTAGTCGTTTACCCACACACCTTGTAGCATGTATAAAGGGTCCTCATTTTGGCTGTTGAATTCATAAAAAGCTTTATAGAAATCTTCGGATTGGATGGTATAGACTCGAACAGTATTTAATCCCATCTCTTTCATCCATGAAAACCAACGCAAATAGGTATCCTTGTCTATGGCAAAGTCCGTAGCCCATTTGCCAGGTATTCCGGAACCTAAATTGACCCCACGAATCTCAAAGGCTTCATAACCGGATTCCGCTTTTAAATATATATTGTTTTCGTCCGTTTTCGTAACAGTTGTCACCTCTTGATCCGGATGAAAATCGATATACCATCCTTTATGGTAATACAAAAAATCCGATACAATCACTAAAGTTACAACCACCGCTACGACAATGATAAATTTTTTCATAGTCCTTCCCGTCAGTTTACGTCAATATCAAATTTCTTCACTTTTGAGTGAGCCGAGTATTGCCTCAACGCTTCTATATTATTATCCATCCATTCGATCCTGTAAGCCAAAAATTCCTTCAATTGTGATATGGCATCTTCATAGTTCCGAGGATTTCTTTCCGAAGGTATCAAAAAATCATATTCCTCTTCGAAAGAATATCCCCATATATCGTAGTTCCGTTCAATACTCTCTCCTAGGTAAGAAATCACATCTTCAATATATCCGTACAGATATTCATCACTGAAATAGGTTTTCCGCAATGCCTTATATCTGCGGATGATTTGGTCTGTAAAATCTACATCCTTGATCAACATAAAATACCACAATGTATCTTGCATTTGAAAACCATCGATCTCCATCCCATGTTGATAATTATTACATGCCGAATTAAAATCCCAAATACACATTTTATATAATCCGTTCAAATCCTTGTACATATAGGTGGACATCCAACCTGCATCATAGTTGCAAGTAATTTCATTGATCAGAAAATAATCAACGAATGACATATAGTCGATATAACTGTCATATCCATGCTTCTTGTCATTGTAGTCATAAGAATACAGTGCTTTCTCGAAATCAGAAAAGTCTCGTTGGATGGAATGCCTGATCTGATTGGTAAAATTCTTTCTACCCGGATAAACCACTTCCACCGTATGCTTTGTTCGTAAGGTGTAGGCAGTAAAGTTCGTAAGGTTCTTCTCCGGTTCATCGAAATTACGGTCTAATCGTAACAAATACCCGGCAAAGGTGTTGTTATCACGGTTCACCGTAAGATTCAACCTTGCCCCGTCATCTCCGGCTGTAATGCTCTCCATCATGACATACAACCCCCTATACTCCCCGTTTATGGAAACTTCACAAAAGCGTACATTCGGTGCATAGTCCATGATTTCACCGGCAATGTTATACCACATGTAGTTTCTTATCAGTGTCTTGTCCAGGTATGGTCCGTACAGAATCCACTCATGATGGGCATCCATACCCATGACTGCCTGTGAGTTGTTCGATCCGTCTTCATGAATCATATCGATTCGATAACTGCTCTTATCAAAGTCTCTTGAACTGTTTCCCCGTATTCGGATCTCCATGAGCGAAGTCAACACAGGTGTATCTCCAAAATGGTTTCTTGTATCTTGATGATCGATGATATCGATGGTTCCGCGAATGCTGTCAGTGCCGTCTTCCGAAAGGACGAACCCACCGGTTCTTCTCCCGCTTTCATCATATATGGGTTTTCCGGGAATTACAGCACCCCCTGTATTGATTTGCACAAGAGGAAGATGACTGCAAAAGGCATCGTCATCATGACTGCAGGAAGGTTTTAAAGCCTCTTGATGCTGATGTACACGATCCTTGTCATTTCCGGTCAATATCGTCGCGGAATAGGCGAGCAACAAAACAAATATGCAACTGATCAACCCGATGAATCGATATCTCACTCTAATTCTCCTAAAAAGTCAATTTGAAATCTCATCATTTTGCATGACAATATTTACATACTCAATATTGCCAATGGCATAAAGGGAATCTGTGACGCTAACTTCCTTCTGATCGGCTTCTGAAAGCATTTTGTTGGAGATTTCATATATGAATTCAACCGAATGATCTGTGGTATTTTTAACCCGCATCACAGCTTTTCTATAGAACAGTTTAAAAACCGTCGCCATGATTTTTTGTTCCACACTCCGGTCTCCACGAATGATCAGAAGCATGCGATTATCGTTCTTAATATTTCCGAAGAACAATAAGACCAAAAACACAACTGCGGTTCCGATGGCTGCGACCAGGTAGCTTCCCACACCGCAACAGATTCCTGCAACAATAGCCCAAAAAATATATACAGTGTCCCTCGAATCCTTGATTGCCGTACGAAAACGGACAATGGACAGTGCACCCACCATACCTAAAGACAGTGCGATGTTACTTCCGATCACCGTCATGACCATACCGGTCAATAAGGTTAAAAGGACAAGACTGACATTAAATTTCTTACTGTAGATGGTGCCTTTATGTGATATGTGGTAGGATATGTAGATCACTGCGCCTAACACAGCAGACATGAGTATCTGAACGATAATGGTCTGCCATGAAATCATTTCTTGATTCACAAGTATCTGATATAGTTCTTGTCTCATAATGTGCTTCTCCTATTTACAATCTCGTCAGACAACCGTGTTGCCGCGCAAGATAATATTTGCTGACAGACAGCTCGCTTTTGTCAATACCTGTTAACATCTGTTTGATATAGTCTAATAAAAAGCCATTGTATTTTACTTCAAGGATAACATTATACGGATCCATCACAGGATTCATGATCAACTCTTGTGAAAACAAATCCATATTACTTTCTGTGGATTTGATATCACGATCAAAAGTAATACGAATTTTATTCTCTTTGGCGATGTACGCCTTACGTATATACTCTACAATGGTTTTTGGGCGATAACATCGATAAGTCATGAAACCGTACATTTCTTTTGAAAATTCTTCCTTGTAGCAAAGTAATGGTGAAAAGTTTCCATCGATCAGTTTCTCAGCATCCTCTCTTGATATTTTCAAGGAACGCTTCAATTGGTTAGAGCCTTGCTTTTGCTTCATTTCTAAAAATGCATAATCTACTCCGGGATCATAGATTCGAAGACGAACTTTTCGCCTTTGCTCCACTCCGGATTCTTTTTCGAAAAGATCCGTGTCATAAGCAGTATCAAAATACAAAGTTCGTACTCTATAGCCGGAAGATCCGTTATGGGGATCCTCAGCGATGAAACAACCTAAATATGCGCTGTTTTTAAAATAGTCAGCAATCGAAATGAGGTATTTTTTCTCATTCCGTAATACGACAAGCAAAGCAATTCCCCCCCGTTTAACCTCTTGCCATGCCTTTTTTCGGATCTTGCCTGACACATAAGCAAAAGTAATTTTATTGAATGGAACCAAATTTCTGTATTTAATGATCGTATTGAAGTTTCTTTAATTGTTGTAAATTATACCATCAGCTATTTGATAAATCAATTAATAACTTTTATGTTCAGTGAATCGATTTCTTTTTTTCCACGTTTTGGTATATAATTATGATAAATATATTATTTGTCAGGAGGACAACAAAGATGGTAAAAAGATTATTGGTTCTATTCGTGATTGTAGTACTATTATTCAACATTACAGCCTGCACACAATCAGAAGGGCAACAACCCGAAGAGACAACAACTTCATCACAAATTTCTTCTTCCGGGACAACAAAAGCAGCGGTAACTACAACTACGAAGCAGGAAACGACGACAAAAGCCGAAACAACAACATTGGCTAATCCTTTTGCAGAAAAAATGACCATCAACTGGCTTGTTGGAGATTACACCGCCCACTTATATGAAGAAGGTCGATGGGATGAGCTGGAGTTGGAAGAAAAATTCAATGTGGATATCCAAATGTGGAACATCGATCCAATCAACAAGGAACAGGTCGCCATGATGCTGGCAGCCGGCGATATTCCGGACTACGGAAATTATCGAATTTCAGGTAGATACTTAATTGAAAACGGATTAGGAAGAACCATACCGCTTCATATGATAAAACAATATTATCCGAGCTATTATAAGTTGATGATGGACGACCCACTAGGTTTAAGCTATCTTCAAGCAGAAGGAATTCAGGACGAATATTATGGGTTTGCCATGTATACTCCTCTTGCCCATCATACGTTCAATGTGGCTCTATGGCGATTGGACTGGCTGCAAAGCGCAGGATACGATCCGGAAAATTTAATTGCTATGGAAAGCGTGATTAAGCCTGAAAGCTTTAATAACAGGCTCTATTTCTCAACAACAAAATTTACAATCGACGATGTTTTGGAAATATTCAGGGCCTTCACGGAAGATGACTTGGATGGAAATGGGGTGGATGATACATACGCTACGAACTACACCGATATCACCTGGTTCTTCGGATTCAGCGCAAACGCAAATAACTTCTACAAAGATCCCGAAACCGGTGACTATGTCCCCTTTTATGCATTTACACCATACAGAGATTCTTTGCAATTCTCAATGGACATTGTTGAAAAAGGTTATATGAGAAGTAATCCGGGAACCGTAGAACAAGAAATATGGGCAACCGGTAAGACCGGTTTTATGAGAACCAGAGGGGCACCGAGGATTTTAGGATTAGGATATGGAGGAGACGGTGAACTTTTCCCACCCGCTTCCATACTGAATTCCATCGACCCGGATGCTACTTTCGTCATCACCCCTGCTCCGGGTGAAAAGGGAAAGTATGTACCCTATGCACCTTTTAATTGGTTGAGCGAACACTATACCGTAGGAAACCTATCTGATGAAAAGCTTATTCGATTATTCCAAATGCTTGAGTATTCCTATTTCGGCGAAGATTGGTTGAGGTACAAATTCGGAATCGAAAACATACATTACACTTGGTACGGAGAACCGTTAAAAAGTCCTATCATCTTGACGGCAGCGGATAAAATCCCTGCAAAATATGCTGGAACAGGTACACCGATATTCGGCCAGTTCGGTAATATTAACTTTATCAAGGACTTGTCAACCTATTTTGGATTTGATGCATTCTTGATGCAATGGGTGGATTACTGGGAAGACCACGGCGGATATTTTGATGATCACCTGTGGATCAGGCCTGACAAGTTCTATAACGAGGCAACCATGACAGCGGAACAATTTGATACGTTTAAAGAATTACGCGATACGACAAACGACCAAATCACCGCTGTACGAAATGATTTTAATAAAAAGGTAAACGAAGGCCAAATAGCAAACCTAAATGCCGAATGGTCTACATACATCGAACAGCTATATGCCAACGGCTTGGAGGATTGGGTTGAATTTTGGAACGATGATAACATAAAAACCTATCAGTATTACAAGAGTTTGGAGTATTAATCATGGAAAGATACATAGCAATCGATAATGTTTGTGCATGGCCTAATCTGACATTACTTCCCGACAAAAGCATCGCCGCACTTGTATTCAATACACCCGCCCATGCCGTGTACGAGGGAGAGGTTGAATGTTGGAAAAGTGATGACGGAGGATGTTTATGGAGGAAAGTCGGTGTCCCTGCTCCTCATACACCCGGGAATAACCGAATGAATTTAGGCGCAGGGCTCTCAAGTGACGGTGCATTGGTTGTCCTATGTTCGGGGTGGAGTTCCGTAACCTCTTACGGGACACAAATACCTGCAAAATTTCACAGAAAGGTCATAGATTCTGTAGTCTGCCGCTCCTATGACGGAGGCGCTTCATGGCAACAAGGCGGTAGCATTGAAAAACCCCACCAAATTGATAGTTTTATGGCTTACGGTGATATCGTTCAAAGCTCCGACGGAATATTAGGGGCATGTTTTCACTCATGGGGAGATTCCACGGAAAAAGGAGTGATCGGCTTCCCGAACTTTACAAGCTATTTTTTAAGAAGCTATGATGATGGCAGGACATGGGTGGAACCTGTTGTAATCGGCAAAGATGCAAAGGGAAATCCCATTAACAACAACGAAACAGCGGTGATCTGTATTGACGGAAAAACTCTTCTTGCAGCAGCCCGTACTCTTGATGATCAACACCTTGAGTTATATGAATCGGAGGATTTCGGCAAAACATGGCACAGAAGGGGACCTGTTACACTGGCTTATCAACATCCTGCACACTTTCTCATGCTTCATGACGGATCCATTTTATTGACCTACGGCATAAGAAACAAAGGATTTTACGGTGTGGGAGCCCGAATTAGCAAGGATCGAGGAAATACCTGGAGTACCCCCCTATACCTTGTAAACTTTGAGATTGCCACAGACGGCGGATACCCGGGAAGTGTACAACTTGATGACGGTACCATCGTTACCGCCTATTACGCCAACAAGGTTCCTTATCACAACAGATATCACATGGGTGTTGTCCGTTGGAAAACAAATGAGTTTTTCAAAGCATAGAACAAAATATATTTTATTTTCTACCTTGATTGCCCTTTGTGAAAAGGGCATTCTTATTATTGCTTTTTATAGTTCATTGATTATCAACAAAGCGGACATAAAAGCCAAATTCATGGCCATGGTTTGCGGTTGTCACCATTTGGTTTATGTGGTAATATTTTATTTAGCGAGGAAATCATGAGTAAAAGAATTATCTACGAATGCTCGGTAAAAATTGACGATTTGGATTTTAGCGTTCTACTTGATGACAATTACTGTGGACATTCCATTCCGTCATCCATTCATGATCATCCGGCCTTTGAAGCTCATTTTGTTCAAACGGGACAGTATACCCTTCAGATCGACCGAGGGAAACTGCAACTTTCAGGTGGTACAGGCTGTGTTATAAAACCGAGCATCTACCACAGTGTCTTTCCGGAGGAACAAGACACTGTAAAATACTGTTTCAAATTTTATTCATTTTCTCAATCCACCCTTTTATCACAAATCATGAAGTCTGAAAAGTGGAAGGACGGCATATTCATTTATGATCAAATATCAGACGAAATGCGTATGATGCAACAGATTCTTTATGAGTTCGAACATAGGGCGATCGGCTATCAAATGTCCATTGACAACTTATTCTCTCAACTGCTTTTAACGGTCATTCGAAAAATCATCGATATACGGCACCCAAAGGGCACCCCTATACAGGATCCGGATAATGAAGTGCTTGTCAATGTGATTGATGAATATCTTTACAGAAACTATATGAAAAACATCTCTCTTTCGGATGTTGCACAGCACTTGAAAGTAAGCGAAAGGCAGGTAAACAGGTTGATGTTAAACCTGTACGGTTCCTCATTCAAGCAAAAGATCATTCAAATAAGGCTCATCGCAGCTAAAAATATGCTTCTACAAGATAAGCATGCCACCCAAGCACAAATTTCAGAAGCAGTAGGATACAATGACCCTTACTATTTTGCCAAAGTGTTCAAGGAAACAACCGGTATGACACCGGACGAATTTAGGAAGGCAAGTAACTGCTCTCAAACAACGCTCTTGCTCATAAAGCAAGATTCAAATACATCAATATAATCAACAAGGAGGAAGGTCTTAGAAATGAATTCAAATAAGGAGCTAATAGCTTTAAAAGAGCAAGCTATGTCGCGGAAACGGAAAGTGGTGTTTGATAATGACGGTGGCGATGTGTTTTATTACAGCCATGACACATTACCGGAAGACTTGTTGGCCTCTAGAACGGTTCCCGCTTTAGAATCCGGAGTGGACACCTATGTATACACCACCGGGTGGGGATTTGGCATCGGTCTTCACGAGAGCAAAGTCGGCAGTACATTGACAACAAAAAGAGGAATTGCAAAAGATAATAAGACAGGTGACTTTCTGAACGAAGGTACCGATTGCTTGAGGATCACTTCGGATTATGTAAAAAAAGCAGGGGTGGAATTTCTTTGGGGTATGCGGATGAATGATACCCATGATGCGGGATATGACCACATTCACATGGATGGAAACCGCTTTAAGACGGAAAATCCGGATTACATGTTGGGAAAAGGCATCAAACACGGTGCAACCACCGCTGTGGATTATTCCAGTGAGAAGGTAAGAAACTTTGCAGTTTCCTATATCATGGATGTGGTGGATCGCTATGCAGTAGACGGTGTTTTTCTGGACTTTTTCAGACATCCCATCTTTTTCCGTTCAAATGCAATGGGTGAAAAGGCAACCCATGAAGAAACAAAGATGATGACGGACTTTATGAAAAATGTCTTTGAAGCAATGAACCAACGCAGACTTCGGGACAAAAAGTATTATTTAATTGCCATCCGGGTTCCGGACTCGGTGGATTATTCATTAGATATCGGGTTGGATTTAGATACATGGCTGGCATCCGGATATGCAGATCTTTTGTTTGTGTCGAGTTACTTACAACTAAACGATTGGACTTACAGCACTTATGTAGCCCGCAAATACGGCATACCGGTATACCCTTCCCTGGATGAATCAAGAGTTCAAGACACCGTACCCCGGTACAAGAGAAATTGCCTTAAAGCTTATTACGGAAGAATCATGAATGTGTGGAGCGCCGGCTGTGACGGTGTTTTCATGTTCAATAACTCAGGGTTGCAGGATCCTTATCACGACGTGGTTCCTAACAATTGGTTCGACCGGGAGTCCGGTGACTTCAGAGAAGCATTGAAAGCGACCATAAAAGGAAAAGAATTCGTCAACACATTATCCAAACGATACTTTACAAGCCTTCGAGGCTCCGGTCGTGTTGCAGGTGGCTCATTACCTCATTATAAATACATTAATATCCCCATTTTGAATCGTCAGGATCCCATTGAAATACCAGACCAAAGCAGTGTGGATATTCCCATCACTTTATCAGATGACTTTGAGGTGGCAGCAAAAAAGGGATTGGTACCAAAAGCCACATTCTTCATTTTAGTCAATGAAAGACCCGAGAACATTAAAGTGGCATGTAACAAACAATTTCTATCCTACGACGTGATTATACATCAAGATGAGAACGTCCAAACAAGCCGTTATTTATTACACGGGGAAATACCTAATACCATTTTCCATAGGGGTGTAAACCTGTTTACATTATCCGGCCAAAAACAGACCGTTCATGATTGTTGGATTGATTTGGACTATCCGCAGAAAACGCATAGTTCTAAATTGAGCAAGTAACCGGGTAGTTAAAAAAAACGGACAATCTTCTGCAATCAACTGTCCGGTAACTTAATTTACATATTTCTTACATCTTGTACAATGTTTATATTGCGAATATTTCATCATAATCAAATAAGGAGGAATCATAATGAAGAGGATTATAGCGATTCTATTGGTTGGAGCAGTGGTATTCAGCTTTGCCGCTTGCACCAAAACAGAAGATTCTCAACAATCTGACATTACTACAACAACGCAACCTCAAACTTCACAGACAACAAAAGCGCCACAAGTCACAACAACAAAACCACCGGAGACGACAACAAGCGCTCAAACGACTGTGATCACGAATCCTTTCGCAGAAAAGATGGAAATAAGTTGGTTGTGCGGTACATACACATCTCATCTGTATGAAGAAGGACGGTGGGACGAAGTGGAACTCGAGGAAAGATTCAATGTGGAATTAGACCTTTGGAACATTCTCATTCACTCCGGCCAGATGGAGCAAGTGGAAATGATGCTTGCAGCCGGTGATGTACCTGATTTTGGTTTCTATTACAAAGACGGATTTGCACTTTATGAACAAAAATTAGCCAGAACCGTGCCGGAAAAATTCATTCGCCAATATATGCCCAGTTTGGCTGCAATGTATGATGAAAATCCTTTAATATGGAGATTCAACAAGGTAGAGGGACAAGAAGGTGAATATTATGGGCTAAATATGGTTCTCGATACCTATGTAAGGAGCGACAATGTTCCATTATGGAACCTTGACTGGTTAGAAAACTTAGGGTACGAATTAAATGATTTGGTTGCATGCCAATATCCCCAAGAGGGCTTCCATGATCAATTTAATGGCAGTCTGTATTTTTCCGACACCATATTCAACATTGCCGATGTTTCAGAAATATTCCAAGCCTTCACGGAAGATGATCCGGATGGAAACGGTGTTGACGATACCTTCGCATATCCCGAATCCAATTCTATGTACGAACGTACCATTTACGGGATGTTCGGATTTGATAAAAATAACAGCCTCTATTACAAGGATGATTTAACCGGAAATGTTGTTCCCTATTATGCCCACACCTATTACAGGGATTATCTTATTTGGCTGAACGAAATGAAAGAAAAAGGATATGTCACCGGTTTACCGGGGTTGGATACCGCTGTCAACGAATTAGCCAGTTCATTAAGCACCGGAAAATATGGATTCTTTAACATGAGAATATCCAGAATTAATACTAACTACGGAAATGATGTGGGCACATGGCCACCCATGACCATTTTAAACAACATTGATTCATCCGCCAGATTCGTCATTACCCCATACATGGGTGAAAACGGCGGGTTGATCCCATATGGTTACACACCGGCTGCATCGAATCGTGCATTTGTATTCGGCGGCGAGGTATCCGATGCAAAAATGGCCAGAATCCTGCAACTGTATGAATACACTTGCTTTAGTGATGACTGGATGCGTTATCGATACGGAATCGAAGGCGTTCACTACAAATGGAGTGGAGAGCCTTTTCAAAGTGCGTTAGTCTTTACACCTTTGGATAAAATACCGAAAAAGTATGCAGGAACCGTAGATATGGGGCAGTTCGGAAATACCAACTTTCATATAGGCACCGGTGCCACCATGAATTATGAGCCTACGTATCTCCAATGGTACGATTATTATTACGACCGGTTTACTCAAAGTGACCTTTTACTCAGGCCATACAAGCTGTATGATCGCTCCACCATGCCCAATGATACATACGAAGAATTTCGTCTTCTGTATACCGAAACCAGTCCCCAGGTCTTTGCCGTCAGAAAAGATTTTGAAGCTCGAACCGGAAAAGGCGAGATCAGCAATATTAACACGGAATGGAGCCAATATTTAGATCAACTATATGCGGCAGGTCTTGAAGATTGGATCGAAATTTGGAACAGTGATGATATCATGACATATGAAGAATTGGTCACTCCGGGTTAAAAAAATAAATAGATAAAAAAGAATAAAACAAATCAAACCGTTATTTAAAAAGAACCCGAAACAATACGGGTTCTTTTTGATATAATCTACTTTATGAAATAAGTATCTTTTTATATGGAGTAAATTTATGAGCGGACAAAATCGTAATGATGTAAATATAGGTGCACGAGTAAAAATCGTGTTGAAAGCCGATCAACGTACCGAAAAACTGACGGTCGGAGTGGTGGCCAAGCTGTTGACCAAAAGTAGTTTCCATCCCCACGGGATCAAGGTGCAGCTAGAGGACGGCCAAATCGGACGTGTGCAAGAAATTATATCCGACTAGAATACATGGTAGAACAATATCCCGGTAAACCCACCCAGAACGATGGTGAGAATGGGATTGAGCTTAAAGCGCAATTGTGATATCAATGCAAGGACTAGAATCACCACTGCACCGATACTGACGGTATGTACCGGGTTTTTAAACAATCCGGTAAAAACCGCTACTGTTTCTTTAGTAAAAAGTGCAGTTTTTGCAATGACAAAAGCCGCTGCCATAATCATACCTAAAACAACAGGACGTATACCGTAAAAAACCATAATCTTACCGGGATGCTGGTTATACCG
>CALCRE010000275.1 GCA_937894465.1 uncultured Clostridia bacterium | reverse complement strand
CAAATTACACGAAATTTCACTCTTTAGGGCTTGACTTTTAATAGTTAGTCTTTCTCCTATATCCTTGAAGTACAAGTCCAATAAGTGCACTGCCTAATATGACCCAAATGGCACCTATGTCGGTAAATAGCATTATTGCAGCTGCAGTCGCTGCTAAAATCAAGCTAAAGGGATCCTTCACAACTTTTTTACCTAATTTTATTGCTGAGAGCAGAATTAAAGCTGTAACTCCTGCTCTTACACCGGTGAAGGCTTTAATCACATAAGGATTTTCATTGTATAGTATTAAAATTGGGGCAATGAGTAATATGATAATAAAAGAAGGTAGAATGACACCTAATGCCGATACAATGGACATTGCAATTCCACCGATTTTGTATCCGATAAATATGGAGGCATTGATTGCGATCACCCCCGGTACGGATTGTACAATGGCATAGACATCCACAATTTCGTCTTCAGTCAACCACTTTTTTGTCTCCACCACTTCTTTTTGAAACAAAGGAAGCATGGCGTAACCACCTCCGATGGTAAATGCTCCGATCTTAAAAAAAGACCAGAAGACCTCCAGAGCCCTTTTAAATTTAGATTTTTTGTCCATGTAACACTCCTAAAAGCATAGTATCATCCATTATATCATGTACCTAAATAAAAGTATGATATAATGCAGAAAAATCATACCATAACTTTCGCATAAAAAACAGTGGAAATCCTTCATCGTTTATTGTATGATGTAAGGTAAAATATGAGGCGAAAGCAATAACAGAAAGGCTTTATACATGAAATACAAGCTGATTGCAGTTGACATAGACGGCACATTATTAGATTCAAATAGTCGATTAAGAGAAGATACCATTCGTTCGGTACGAAGGGGGGTGTCAAAAGGCCTGATATTTACCATATCAACAGGCAGACCTGTGCAGGGGATCAGAAAATTGTTAAAGGAGTTGGATATCAAATCGACTTCCATCACCTATAACGGTTCCATGATCGTTTCAGAAAAAGAAGAGATTCTATACAGTTGCACATTAAAACCTGCCGACGCAGTTGATATTATCAGGCTTGGTATGGAACGCAACCTTTCGGTGATTTTCTGGGCGAAAAACATCCTGTATGCCAATGGTATTAATAAAACGACCATCGCATACAGTGAAATTTCCGGGGTTCCCCCTGTGGCTTTTCATGATTATCAAAGCATCGCATCAGAAGGGATCACCAAGGTTATATGGATTGACACACCGGAGGAGATCAACCGACATGAAAAGGAAGTGGGAGCGTATCTTTCGGATCATGTGAATTATCACACTTCAAGGCCTATGTTCTTGGAGTTTGTGGATAAAAGCGCATCCAAAGCCCTTGCAATGCAAAAGCTAGGTGAGATCTATGGTATCTCTAGGGAAGAAATGATTGCAGTGGGAGACGGGTTAAATGATTATTCCATGATAGAATATGCAGGCTTGGGAGTGGCCATGGCCAATTCCCATCCGGAGATTCTTAAAATCGCTGATTATGTGACCCGATCTAATGATGAAAACGGTGTGGGATATGTGATAGACCAATTGATCAACGACTAGTTGATTTTTATATAGAAAAAAATTTAAAGCTTTAAAGCTTTAAAGCTTAGTGATGTATTTACGGAGGTTATAATGAGTAAAACCATTCATGAAATAAATGAAAAGATAAAAGCAGGAAAAGCCATTGTGGTCACAGCGGAAGAAGTGATCGGTATGGTGGAGGAAAACGGTTACAAGAAAACCGCAGAAACGGTGGATGTAGTGACAACGGGAACTTTCGGTCCTATGTGCTCATCCGGAGTGTTTGTCAACTTCGGGCATTCAAACCCTCCCATCAGAATGGCAAAAGTGACGTTAAATGATGTTCCTGCTTTTGCAGGATTAGCAGCAGTGGATGCTTATGTGGGCGCTACGGAAATGTCCTTGAAAAGAGGAATGGAATATGGCGGAGCCCACGTTATTGAGGACTTTATCGCAGGTAAGGACATTGCATTACATGCAGAAAGTTACGGAACCGATTGTTATCCCAGAAAAGAAATCGACACTTATGTGAACAAGGATAATGTAAACCAAATCTATATGTTCAACCCGAGAAATTGTTATCAAAACTATGCTGCAGCGACGAACTCCACTGGAAAAACTATATACACTTACATGGGAACATTGTTGCCGCATTACGGCAATGTGACATACAGTACGGCGGGAGAGCTCAGTCCTTTGTTGAATGATCCCGAATATAGGACCGTCGGTCTTGGTACAAGGATATTTTTAGGCGGAGGAGTGGGTTATGTGGCTTGGGAAGGAACCCAACATAATCCGGACCGTGAAAGGACGGAAAACGGTATTCCCACATTAGGTGCCGGAACCCTTGCATTGATCGGAGATCTCAGGGGTATGAGCACTGAATTCATCCGGGCGGGCGTTTTTCAGAAATACGGAATTACCTTGTATGTCGGTGTGGGTATTCCTATACCTATTTTAGATGAAGAGATGCTTGCTAAGGTTGCGGTTAAAAACAAAGATATATACACTCATATTGTTGATAAATCCGGAAAGGTCGACCTGGATGTATTGGTCAACTATGAGCAATTAAGAAGCGGGCAGGTGGAGCTCAACGGTAAGAAGGTCAGTACCGCTCCGTTGACCAGCCTTATTAAATCCAGAATCATTGCCGACAAGCTGAAAAGTTGGATTTTGGCAAAAGACTTTTTGTTAACCGAAAAGGTTAGTGATTTACCGGTACACAATAAGGTGAACACATTGGATATAAGGGGATGAGGTCTATGAAAAAAATAAAAGTAACATTTGAATTTCCACCGAACGGTATAAAACAACCTTTAACTTATCATTTAATCAAGGATTTCGACTTGATGCTGAACATTTTAAATGCGGATGTCAGCTTGAACCGTACCGGCAGACTGGTGATGGATTTACAAGGAGAAGAGGAAAAGTTAGAAGCTGCATTAAAGTGGGTTGAAGAACAAGGCATTGCATTTAAACTTTTCGAAAAAGAAGTGATCTGGAATGAGGAAAAATGCATTCATTGCGGTGCTTGTACTGCTGTTTGCCCATCAGGAGCATTGTCCATGGATGATAAGACTTGGAACTTGAAATTTGATCAGGAAAAATGTTTGATCTGCGAATTGTGTATCAAAACATGTCCCTTGGGTGTCATGGGTTTGAACGGTGATTCGTTGTTTATCGATTCTTATAGATCGGAATGAGGATATGAGCGAAAAGTATGTGGAACGTTCCTATCGGAACTCCTTTAAGAACGACCGGTTGGTGTATTTCAACGTAAAAGTCAAGCAAACGGATTTGAGAATCGGTGCAGACAGTGATTTGCACTACCAAGCTTTTGCATCGGTTGATAAATACAGGGAGATCGTAGAAGCATACATCGCAAAACATCCGGATTTTTTAACATCTTTTTCCCCGGTGAAAGCTTCTCCGAACGCTTCGTTTCTCATCAAGAAGATGTGTGATGCGGCATTTGACGCTGATGTGGGTCCGATGGCCGCCATTGCAGGAGCCATTGCCCAAGAGGTGGGGAAGGACTTGCTAAAATATAGTGAACAAGTGATCGTGGAAAACGGAGGGGATGTATTTATTCAATGTAAACAGAATATTAAAGTGGGGATTTTCACCGGAGAATCCCCCTTTAAAGATAAACTGGCAATAAACATTCAATCAAACTATATGCCGGTGGGCGTGTGCACGTCATCCGGTAGAATTGGTCCGTCCGTGAGCTTTGGAAAGAGTGATGCCGTGACCATTCTTTCAAAAAGCACCTATTTGGCGGATGCTGCGGCAACCGCTGTGGCGAACCGTTTAAAAAGCACTGACGACTTGGAAGAGACCATTGAATATGCACAGTCCATAAAAGGTGTAACTGGAGTTGTTGCGGTGATCGGAAATAAAATTGGCGCATGGGGCCAAGTGGAACTTGTAGAATGGAATTCATAAATATCGGTGAGGATATAAAGAAAATGGGTAATCATAGAGAGAAATTCAAGGACATTAAGCGGTTGGTTGTCAAGGTGGGAACCTCTACATTGACACATGAAGGCGGAAACGTGAACTTTAGGTGTGTTGAAAAGCTGGGTATGGTGTTGTCAGACATCATGAACAGAGGGATTGAAGTGATATTGGTATCATCCGGTGCCATTGCCGTAGGAGTGGGTACCATGCACCTGAAGGAAAGACCTTCTGATATCGGGGCCAAGCAAGCGACGGCTGCAGTAGGACAATGTGTCCTGATGAATATTTATAGTAAGTTTTTCAGGGAGTTCGGAAAAACTGTAGGTCAAATTCTTTTAACCAAAGATATTCTGGAAGACGAGAAAAGTAAGAAAAATGTTATCAATACATTTAATAGTTTGTATGAACATGGTGTCATCCCGATTGTCAATGAAAATGACTCGGTTGCCACTGACGAGGTAGAGTACGGTGAAAAGAAGTTGTTAGGTGATAACGATTCTCTGTCTGCTGTAGTGGCTTGCCTTGTGAAAGCAGATTTATTGATCATCTTGTCCGATGTAGACGGTTTCTATTCCGGAGACCCTAGAAAGGGTGCGGATTGCAAAATCATTGACGATATCTATGCCATTGATGAACAAATTACCGCATGTGCCGGAGGAAGAGGAACCAAATTAGGGACCGGAGGAATGGTGACTAAACTCGATGCGGCTCGTCTTGTAATGGAAGAAGGTATCGACATGGTTCTTGCCAACGGAAACGACCCGGAACGGATTTATGATATACTTGACGGTGAAAAAGTCGGAACGGTGTTTGTGGGTAAGAGTAAAGTATAAGTTATTGGAAAGTTTGAGGAGCGTTTAAAATGATTGATTTGACATTGTTAGGTAAGAAAGCAAAAAGAGCATCTTATGAGTTGGCCAAAGCAAACGGTAAGGATAAAAACGATGCATTGGCAAAAATAGCCGAAGGATTGAAAAAGGATATTCCGGACATTTTGCAAGCCAATAAAAAAGATGTGGAAAAAGCCAAGGCAAACAACATTTCAGATGCTTTATTAGATCGTTTGATTTTATCTGAACAAAGAATAAACCAAGTTTCCGATAGCTTATTGGAGTTGATTTCCTTGGCTGATCCAACCGGCGAAGTGCTGGAGATCAAGGAAAGACCCAATGGTTTACGTGTTGGCAAACAAAGGGTTCCCATCGGTGTCATCGGGATCATTTATGAATCTCGACCCAATGTGACCGCTGACGCCGCCGGTTTGTGTATTAAATCCGGAAATGCAGTGATCTTGCGAGGCGGAAGCGATGCGATCAACTCAAACATCGCTATTGTAAAGTCAATACAAAACTCTTTGGAAAACAGTAAATTACCTATGGATTGTGTTCAGATTATCGAGGATACCTCAAGGGATACTGTTAAAGAATTCATGAGAATGAATCAATATGTAGACGTTTTAATTCCAAGAGGAGGCGCCGGTTTAATTAAATCCACCATGGAGAACGCCACGGTACCTGTTATAGAAACCGGAACCGGAAACTGCCATGTTTATGTAGACAGTAATGCGGATTTGTCTATGGCTTTGGATATTATCGTGAATGCTAAAACCAGCCGTCCGGGTGTATGTAATGCAGCCGAAACCTTATTGGTGGCGCAAAGTGAAGCAAATGAATTCTTGCCCCGAATGAAACAAGCCCTCATATCAAAAAATGTACAACTACGTTGCTGTGAAAAGTCTTTTGAATTGTTAAAAGGTGATCCATTGGTTACTCCGTCGACGGAAGAAGATTGGGGTACTGAATTTTTGGATTATATCTTGGCTGTAAAAGTGGTAGAAGGTGTGGATAAAGCCATTGAACATATCAACCGATATGGAACAAAGCACTCGGAGGCTATTGTCACTGAAAGCTATACCCGTGCCAATCAATTTTTAAAGGAAGTTGATGCTGCAGCAGTTTATGTAAATGCATCTACAAGGTTTACCGACGGGGGAGAATTCGGTTTCGGAGCGGAAATCGGAATAAGCACCCAAAAGCTTCATGCAAGAGGGCCTATGGGACTTACCGAACTGACTACCATCAAATACATTATATATGGAGATGGACAGATAAGATAATGGATTATAGGGTTGCGATCTGTGATGACTGTGCTGTCGATGTTGAGCAACTATCCTTCTTAGTGAGGAAGTGGGCAAAATCCGCCAATGTGGAGGTGGCGATTAACACATTTCCGTCATCGGAAGCATTTTTGTTTCATTATGCAGAGAATCCGTCCTATGGCATACTATTACTTGATATTGAAATGGGCGATATGAACGGTATTGATCTGGCAAAGCGAATTCGTGCAGAAAATGAAGTGGTTCAAATTATTTTCATCACCGGATTTCCTGATTTTTTAGCAGATGGCTACGATGTTTCGGCTTTGCATTACCTGATGAAGCCGATAAGGGAAGAAAAACTTTTTCCTGTCCTTGATAAAGCTATAAAAAACTGTAGCAAGGCGGAACGATCCTTTCTATTTAACCTTGATGGTGAAAGTATACGCATATCAGCCGGTAGTATTCTATATGCAGAGGCCTTTGCTCATAAGACGGCAATTTATACTGTGGATCGGTCATTTGAATTGTACATGTCAATTTCCGAAGTTGATTTGTTACTTGGTGACGGATTCATTCGATGCCATCGATCTTATGTAGTCGGATTAAAATTCATTCGAGGCATATCGAAAACTGAAGTCACATTGGATAACGGCGTAACAATACCGGTGTCTCGCAGTCATTACAATGCTGTCAATCAGGCTTTTATTCGATACTTCAAGGGGGATGCGTAATGGGACTTTTCAATGTGTTATTCGGTCGGATGATTGATCGCCGTATTTCCGAATATCAAAACGATCTTATCACAAAGCATTACGATGAAGTTCAGAATATCTATAAGGCCATGCGAGGCTGGCGGCACGATTATCACAATCATATTCAAACTATGCTTGCGTTGATCGGGAAGGACGAGCCTTTAAAAGAATATTTATTGAATCTCAATGATGATCTGACAACCGTCGATACGGTTATCAAAACCGGGAATGTTATGATCGACGCTATTTTAAACAGTAAGATATCTTTGATCCAATCAAAGAAAATTTCCGTCAACGCTAAAGCGACTGTCCCCCCGGAATTGAAAATACTTGAGGTGGATTTGTGTATTATCCTCGGTAATCTCCTTGATAATGCTATGGAGGCTTGCCTTGCCGGGGTAGATAATACGGTCTTTCCGCCATGGATCCGGGTTTATATGGGTATGCTAAAAGGTCAACTGTATATATCTGTTTCTAACTCTGTAAAAGGAGAGGTTAGAAGAGTTGGAAAGACTTATTTATCAACAAAGGATTCTAATACCCACGGCTTTGGCCTTACGCGGATTGATCGTATTGTGAACAAATATAACGGTTATATAAACCGCAAGAACGAGGAAGGCGTATTTGCCACAGAAATCATGCTGCCGCTATAAGTATTTTATTCGTGCCGTATTTCGTACCATTCGTGCTAAACAGACTTTCAATCGTGGTTGTTTGTATAATATAGGCACAGGAGGTGTCCTTGATGAAAGTAAAAAGTAAAGCGAATGAACTGAACGTAAAAGAATACCCGGTTATAGAAAATATAAAATATTGCTTAATAAATACCATTGAGTGTTATCCTCAGCTTTTATTTTGGTGTCTGTTGGCGATCTTAATCAACGTAGCGCTTCCTGTTTTATCGTCCTTCTTGCCTAAGGTTGTGATTGAGAAAATTACCTCCTCAAACGGTATCAGAAATCTTATCTTTGTAACGCTGATATTTATGTTTACCATTGCGTTATTATCAGGTTTCAAGCGCTTTGTTGAAAAGTACGCCTCCTTTTTGAAATATCGTATGAACACCTATTACACTCGGAAGGTTGCCAAAAAAGGGATGACCACCGATTATTCTAATCAGGAAAAAGATGAATTCCGCAAGCTGCAGTCCGAGAGCTTTCGTGCTTGTAACGGACACTATTCACCATTAACACAAGTTTACGATGTATTGATCGCACTGCTTTCCACTGCTTTTGGTTTTATAATCTATTTCGGAATTCTTACACGGTTGAATATTTTCGTTATTGTGTTTTTAATTGCCACAACACTTGCAAGTTATTTTCTGAACAAGAAAATCATTCGGTGGACGGCTGATCATGACAAAGAAAAAATCGGTTATCAACAAAAAACGAATTATATCAATAGTGTATCAGGTGATGTCAGGTCTGCGAAGGACATCCGGCTGTACGGTCTGTCTGTGTGGTTTGATAAGTTGTACAGATTTAACATGGAAGGGCTTGCCGGTTGGTATAAACGTTATGCAAAGATTGTGTTCGGTGTTTCTGTGTGTGACAGCGGGTTATCCCTTTTGAGAGAAGGTATCGCATATGCATATCTTATATACTTAGCTCTGAATTTACACATCAGTGTTGCGGAGTTTGTGCTGTATTTTAGTGTTATCACAGGCTTTTCATTATGGCTCAGCGGTATTCTAGGTCAAGTAAACTTGTTAAAAAGAATCAACCTTACAGTGAACTACATGAGAGGCTATCTCGAATTTCCGGAAAAGTATATAAAAGAAGGCGGCATAGAACCTGCCATATCTTTTCCTAAGACAATCGAACTTTTCAATGTCAGTTACCGTTACGAAGGAGCAAAAGAAGATACACTGAAAAATATCAGTCTGAAAATAGAGCCCGGTGAGCACTTGGCGGTTGTCGGACTTAACGGTGCAGGAAAAACCACACTTGTTAAACTAATATGCGGACTCGTAGACCCGACGGAAGGTTCAGTTCTTTATGACGGTATTGACGTTAGGGAATACAATCGTATCAGCTATTACAAATTGTTCTCCGCTATGTTTCAACAATATAGCATTATGCCGGTAACACTGGAGGAAATTGTTGCCGAAACCGTACCTGAAAATATTGACGGCAGTAAGGTCGAGCTTAGTTTACGCCAAGCAGGGTTATGGGAAAAAGTATCGAAGCTTCCCAAAGGTGTAAAACACGAATTTGGTAAAACAATCTATGACGACGGTGTAGAATTATCCGGCGGTGAGATACAAAAGCTACTTCTTGCACGTGCGTTGTATCGATTTGCACCTGTGATGATACTTGACGAGCCCACTGCGGCTCTTGACCCGATCTCCGAAAGCAAGATATATAAGTCCTATAACAAAATCATGATGAATCGATCGACGATCTTTATATCGCATCGGCTTGCTTCCACTCGTTTTTGTGACCGTGTCTTATTGATTGAAAATGGATCGATCATCGAAGAAGGTACTCATGAAAGCTTGCTTTCTAAGAAAGGAAGATACCATGACCTGTTCGAAACACAGGCAAAATATTATTGTGATCATCCTGTGACACGGGAGGTTAATTATGGATAAAAAATTATCATTGAAAGAGCGGATTTCAATTACCCGTCGAGGTTTTGGTATTTTGGGAAGGTATTGTCCCGGTCTTGCTCAGGGTAAGGCCTTATCCGCCCTTGTGTCTTCACTCCAACCATTTGCGTCGATATGGTTTTCGTCGCAAATCATCAATGAAATATCCGAAAATCGCCGAATAAAGGTTATTGTTTTGTATGTACTTTCTGTTGTTCTGATCAATTTCATTGCCTCTTTGATACGAAATGTTCTTGATAAAATGTGTAATGAAAAAGAATCTCAGATGTGGAGTTGGTTTGGTAAAATATTTGCTGATAAACAAATGACAATGGATTATGTGGATTTAGAAAATGCGGAGATCCGGCACCAAAAAAAACAAGCGGAAGAAAACCTGTATATGTTTGGAAACGGGATTGGTCAACTTGTTTGGGGAACTGCCGGACTGGTTGAAGCTTCGATCAATATTGTTGTTTCGATTGCGATGACCATCACCTTGTTTACCCAGGAATCGGGAAACAACGTCATTGATAATCCTGTTTGGATGATTGTATTACCTCTTGGCATTATCTTCGGAGGGTTTTGCAACTCAAGAGCGGTTGTAAAAGAAAACAAGGTTTTTAAGGAGTGGAGCCGCGGTACGATATGGTTCAACCGGGTGTTCATGTTTTTCGGCAGGGAACTGTATATGAGTCCGGAACGAGCAAAAGATTTACGAATATATGAGCAAAATTTTATTGCAGATCGCGCAATGAAAAGATTGATAAAAAAAGATAAAGAGGATGATGAATATATATTCTATATGTCTATTTATCAATCGGTTGCATATGTGATAATCGGAGTCATCAATGCTGTATGCTACTTATTTGTTGTGCTAAAAGCATTTCTCGGGGCATTCGGAGTAGGTAGTATCGTTCAATATGTCGGAGTACTCTTACGCTTTAGCGAAGGTGTGCAAGGGATGATGTTCGTACTTTCCGATAACGAAGACTATTGTTCGCACTTACAAGGATTATACGATTTTCTGGACATACCGAATAGAAAGGTTCAAGGTACATTACCGATTGAAAAGCGTGCATTTTGCGATGACGGTGATAATGAATACGAAATTGAATTTTGCGATGTGTCATTTAAATATCCTGCCACCGATTCCTATGCAATACGCCATGTATCGCTAAAATTTCGTGTCGGTGAGCGACTTGCCGTTGTAGGAGCGAACGGTTCCGGCAAAACGACGTTCATTAAGCTACTCTGTCGACTTTATGATCCGACAGAAGGAGTCATACTGCTTAACGGGATTGATATAAAAAAGTATGATTATGAAGAGTATATGTCGATCTTTTCTGTGGTTTTTCAGGATTTTAAGTTATTTTCATTCAGTTTGGGACAGAATGTGGCCACCGGTGTGGAATATGACAAGTCCAGGGTTGAAGATTGCCTGGCAGAAGCAGGCTTGACCGGCCGGATGAGTACAATGCCTTATGGCTTGGAAACTTGCTTATACAAAGATTTCGATGAAGGAGGAGTTGAAATCTCCGGTGGCGAAGCACAAAAAATTGCTTTGGCTCGTGCGCTTTACAAAGAAGCACCATTCATCATCCTTGACGAACCGACCGCTGCCCTAGATCCCATTGCTGAATACGAGATTTATAGTAGATTCAATGAGATTGTGGGTAACAAGACTGCAATCTATATCAGTCATCGTCTGGCAAGCTGCCGCTTCTGTGATAGCATAGTGGTATTTGATAACGGCCGGATCGTCCAGTGTGGCAATCATGATGTTCTTGTAACCGATGAAAAAGGGGAGTACCACAAACTATGGAATGCCCAAGCGCAGTATTACAAATAGATTTACCGATTAGAGGAGTGAAGTCATGAAAAAAGATAAAAAGAAACCTCTTTATTCTTTGCCTGACAATATCAAATTTATCATGAAGAAGGCATGGCATATGGATAAGGGGTTATTGCTTGCCACGATAGCTCGTGGACCGGTTATTGTATTACTTCCGTTACTTGCTACATATTTGTCAAAGTTCGTTGTTCAGTTAATTACAGAAGGCTCATCTCCTGAAGAGTTGGTTATAACTATTCTAATTTTGTCCGGTTCTAGTTTGCTTTTGCGTCTTATGGATAATACCGTAGAGGCAAAAATAAAATGGAGATCTTTTGGAAACCGTTTTAAATACTTTGGCCTCTGTAATCTAAAGGCTATGGACATGGATTATGAAAACTTCGAAAATCCTGACGGTCAGACGAAAATGGAAAAAGCGTACAATACGCTTTATACAAACGACGGAGGTACGCAGCAGATATTTTCGCAGCTGGTAAATGTGACTTCCAATATGGTGGGATTAATAATCTATTCTACTTTGATTTTCTCACTCAATCCTTGGATTGTCTTGATCCTGGTCGTAATGACCTTATCCAATTATTTTGTTAACAAAATGAATAATGAATGGAACCATCGCAATAAAGATCACTGGGTTTCGATTGACCGTAAACGTCGGTATAAACAAAATCCGGGGACTTTGAGGTTGCCATAGACATTAGACTATATGGTATGTCTGAATGGTTTCATGAACTGTTTGAAAGATTGTTAACAGATCGTCTCGTGTGGAGCAAAAGAGGAGAGAAACGAGGATTTATAATTGATTTAATCTCGGCTGTTATGAATTTCATACGGGACGGTACAGCTTACACTTTTCTTATTTTTTCAGTTATGAGAGGAAGTATGTCGGCTGCTGATTTTGTGCTTTACTTTGGACTGATTTCAAAGTATTCCGGTTGGCTGCTTGGGCTGATTCGCTCATATAATTCTTTGGAAAAAATCAGTCTTGACTTTTGTGACCTGAGGGAATTTCTTGATATTCCGGATCGCTTTAACCGTCGTGAAGGTGTTTTGTTACCGATTTCACCGGAAATTGTGTTCGAGAATGTCTCATTTCGTTATCCTGAAAGTGAAACAGATACATTGAAAAATATCAGCTTTACAATTAAGGCCGGCGAAAAGTTGGCTTTAGTAGGGCGGAACGGGGCCGGGAAAACAACGCTTGTCAAGCTGTTATGCGGCCTATACAGGCCAACATCTGGGGATATAACCATCTCGGGACATAGCATATATGAATACAATCGAGATGAGTATTATACACTTTTATCTGTTGTCTTTCAGGATATTTGTTTGATACCGGTTTCAATCGCAAAGAATATCACTCTTTGCGAACAAAGCCGTATCAATCGTCAACGTCTTGAGAAGGTGTTGAGAGACTCAGGGCTATATGATAAGGTTATGAGTTTGCCGGGCAAAGAAAATACCCTTCTCATGAAAAGTATTCATGAGGGGGCAACGGACTTGTCAGGTGGAGAAAAGCAAAAACTAGCACTAGCCCGGGCGATATACAAAGAAGGCAATATAATGATTTTAGATGAGCCGACTGCGGCCCTCGATCCTATTGCGGAAAATGAGCTATATCAAAAGTATAGCGAATTAACTGCTTGTGCGACTTCTGTATTCATATCTCATCGATTATCAAGCACACGTTTTTGCGACAGGATTTTATTCCTTGAAGAGGGTGAGATAGTCGAGGAAGGCAATCATGAGGAATTGATGTACCTCGGTGGTAGATATGCGAATATGTTTGATCTCCAAAGTCATTACTACAAGGAGGCTGTGAAATGAAAAGAATGAAAAAGGATGTTCTGTTGATCTTAAAAGGGTTGAAAGAAATTCGTAGCATCCGTCCCGGGTTACTTGGATTAACTATTTTCCGTGCTGTATTCATTGCGGTAACACCGTTTATCAACATCTATATGTCTGCACGAATCATTGACGGCATCGCTGAGAAAGCGGTGTTAAAAACATTACTGTTATATGCTCTCTTAACCATATCTGCTAATTTTATTATACTTCTAAGTTTAAATATACTAAATAGAATAACTAACAGTTGTGAAGAATCAAATTAAATAAATCGACATTATTTCCGTCAGTATGTAA
>CALCRE010000274.1 GCA_937894465.1 uncultured Clostridia bacterium | reverse complement strand
TTATGCTGTCCGGATAATTCCGGAACAGGTGTCCGGATGTTGCCGCAATACGCAATCAACCGTTCAAAAGCTTACCAAAGAATTTCGATTCGTTGAATAAGTAGTCTATTTCACAACTATATCCCCTGACCATGCAACCTCGGCAAAAGCAGAAAAACCATCTAAATCGACTACTCACGGAGGCTGATATCTAACCTAGAAACTTTATTATCAAATACGGCCCGTACGAAACTCTTTCCAAGAACCAATAAAATCTCTGGTTTCGCACCTGGTTGAGAACTTTGATATATAAGAAGGGTTTATTCGTTACATATTATGTACCACCCTTTGTTGCCTAAAGTAGTAGTTTCTGTTCATCATTTACATTAATATTCATTATATTGTAACATGTTAATATATCAATCCACTACTGTAATTTATTTTTATACTTATTATTTACTATATCATCAATTGAATTATTCATGGTTGTTAAACCGCACGGTTAGGCAGAGTGCTTGGTTCGGGACCAAGAGGCCGGAGGTTCAAATCCTCTCACTCCTACCATTTGTAAAAAAGATGCTGGTTCTTATAAAGGATCGGCATTTTTTTAATTTATATGTAAAAGCAAGAATTGTTGTGTTCATCTGTTTGATATGCTATAACTACAATTGACAGCTTTGCTGAATTTTAAGATAAGGAATCAAACAAGATGAGGAAAACTGCATGGGAAATCGGGATATCTTCTACTTTTAAAAAATCAATCCACAAAACTATTTTTGATGAATATGCCAAAAACAATATTTTCAATATGGAGATCTCTTTGCCGTATACTGAATATGACCATATCGACTGGAGTGCAACAAAGCAAGCTGCAAACAACACGGGAGTACGGCTTTGGTCGATCCATCTCCCCTTCTCCCCGTTTGAAATCAATAATATCGCAAGCACTGATGTCCAAATCAGAAAAAGTACCATAAAGATGCATTCGGAACTTATAAAAAAAGCGGGGGATATCGGAATAAACATTGCAGTTATTCATCCTAGCGGAGAGCCAAACAATCCTGAACACCGAGAAGAATTATTAAAACACTCTACGGAATCCCTGTCAATCCTTGCAAAAGAAGGCGCTAGAGCCGGTGTTACCGTTGCAGTGGAAAACCTGCCTAGAAGTTGCCTCGGCAATTGTTCACAGGAAATTGAAACCCTAATTTCATCTGATGACCGACTTCGTATCTGCTTTGATACAAATCATCTCTTGATGCAGAAGAACACAGATTTTATCAAGCTGTTAGGCGACAAAATCATTACGATTCATGTATCGGATTACGACTTCTTGAACGAGCGTCATTGGCTGCCTTATGAGGGTAAAAACAATTGGGTACAAATCGTTACTCTCCTGGAAAAAGCAAATTACAGCGGTCCGTTTATGTACGAAGTCCCTCTTGAAGCGCCACCTACAATACAAAGGAGAACGCTTACGTTACAAGATTTCACGGAAAATTTCGAAGCCTGTATTCAAATGCGTGTTCCCGAGGTTATAGGAGTTCCCGATACAAAAGCTTGTATAGAGCGGGCATATTTTCAAACTGCAATGATCTAAGCATGTTTTTCTATCAGTAAAAAAATGCGAACATAAAGAATAAATAAGAGAGTAGAAAATGAGATTATGAAGTATACAAAAAAAATGCCCAAAACCGATCGGGAATTGTCTGAACAATTGCATAAAGACGGTTGGAAGAAAATCAAAGGACCTAAGGGAATGGTATCCACTATTTTTGCATCAATTCCTTTCATGTTGATAGGCATTGCCATATCATATGTAGTAGCCTTGCCTTTCAATGTTTTTCAGTCCATGAAACTTAGTCTTGAAACCGGCTTTTTTATTACCATTGATATATTAACATTATGCAAGACGGAAGGAGTATGGATAGTATAAGTAGCGGCAGGATCGATATCACACAAAACCGCTTTTTAGATAATTTTTCGAGGATGTTTTAAATTTCGTGTAATTGGTAACAATAA
>CALCRE010000273.1 GCA_937894465.1 uncultured Clostridia bacterium | reverse complement strand
GTAAACTGGGAGCAGAAGATGGTTGATGCCTGTCCACATTTGTATTCCATAAGGTCGAGGAGATCACGTTGCTCCTTTAAAAGGCGGCTCTCAAACGCGGAGTGGTCATTTGAAACTTATGGCTCTCGTATCCCGGAATGGGTGGCTCTTCATATTGGATTCACTGGCTCTAAAACATCGGAATACTCATCTATTTGAAGAGTGAAGAAAGAATCAATGCACTGATGATGGTTTTGAGTGTATCATTATTGGTTCGCGCACTGATGCAATACATGATGAGAAGAGGATACAAGGAAAACAAAGAACCTTTGCCGAAAGTAGGATGGAACGGCGCAACCCTTCAACCTGGTTTGACAGTCCACTTCTTGTCAGACGCTATGCAAAACATGTATTTTCTAAAAAAAGGTTCTTACGAATATTGCTATGTTTTTTCTGATCCAAAATCAGAATTGCGTGTACAAACACTTCTGAAGCTTATGGGGGTGACTGTAGAGGAATTGCTGGAATAAGCATGGTTGAATCTTTAAATACATAATTTGACTTGCATTGGAAAAGTAAAGAGAGCTCGCCAGGTGCCACATTGTAGTGGAGCACTGAATCTGTTGGGTATGAAAACCATAACTTGCTATCAAGACTAGTTAAAATATATGGCATTGACTTAAAAAACACTTTCCATATGACCTATTAAGGGGTAAATTATTGGAGAGTGCAGTATGTTTCACGTGAAACAATTAGTAAAGAAAAAGGCTCTCATTGAGCCTTTTATTTTTTTATCTGTTATTTTATATATCAAGTCGCTGTACGTTCTTAGCATATTTTTTTATGAAGTCTTTTCGAGGTTCTACTTTGGTACCCATTAAAGTGGAAAATATCTCATCCGCCATGACAGCATCTTGGAGTGTTACTTGCAGAAACGTTCTGGTCTCAGGATTCATGGTGGTCTCCCATAATTGGGTAAAGCTCATCTCTCCTAACCCTTTAAATCTTTGGATGCTGTACTTGCCTTTTTCCCATCCTTTTTCTGCTGATTTTGTTTCAACTTCATCCTCAGAAAACGCATAAAAATGTTGATCTGACTTTTCATTTTTATTCACCTTGAATAAGGGCGGTTGAGCGATATATACATATCCACCTTCGATTAGCGGTTTCATATATCTGAACATAAAGGTCAGCAGTAATGTTCTGATATGAGATCCGTCTACGTCCGCATCCGCCATTATGACAACTTTGTGATATCTTAATTTAGATACATCAAAGTCCTCACCAATTCCTGCACCTAGAGCCGTGATGACAGGAGACAACTTATCATTGCCTATTACCTTATCAATTCTGGATTTCTCAACATTAAGCATCTTTCCCCACAAAGGCAATATGGCTTGATATTTTCTGTCTCTTCCCTGTTTTGCAGAACCACCGGCAGAATCCCCTTCTACAATATATATTTCGCATAATGCAGGATCCTTTTCAGTGCAGTCAGCTAATTTCCCAGGCAATGTTGTATTTTCAAGTACATTCTTTCTTCTTGTCATTTCTCTTGCTTTTCTAGCAGCTTCCCTGGCTTTGAAAGAAGACAAGCATTTGTTAATAACGATTTTTGCGTCCTTGGGATTCTCCTCCAGCATTACATTCAATTTTTCATTAACTATGGATTCAACAATGCCTCTGACATCACTGTTTCCTAATTTTGATTTTGTTTGTCCTTCAAATTGCGGATCATGTAACTTTACGCTTACAATTGCAGTCATTCCTTCCCGGACATCTTCTCCGGACAAATTGGTGTCATTATCTTTTAGATAACCCGTTTTTCTAGCATAGTCATTAATGACTTTTGTGATAGCTGATTTAAACCCTGTAATATGGGTGCCACCTTCCATGGTAGCAATGTTGTTTGCGTAACTGAATATGTTTTCGCTGTAGCCATCATTGTATTGCATGGCTATTTCAACAATCTTATCGTCTTGCTGCCCTTCAAAGTAAATTGGTGCACCTATTAAGGATTCTCTCGTTCTATCTATATATTCCACGAAAGATACGATACCACCATCATACTTTAACTCAACCTTTTGTTCTTTCCCAGGTCTCTTGTCATCTATGCTGATGTATATGCCCTTGTTCAAAAAAGCCATTTCCCTGTATCGTGAAAGCATCAGGTCAAAATCAAATACCGTATCTTCGAAAATTTGAGGATCCGGTTTGAATGTTGTTTTTGTACCTGTCTCTTGAGTTTGCCCTATTATTTTTAATTGGCTTACTGTTTTACCTTTTTCGTATCTTTGGTGGTATACATTTCCGTCCCTTGACACCTCAACTTCCAAAAATTCAGATAAAGCATTCACAACAGAAGCTCCAACACCATGTAAGCCACCTGACACGCTATATGCTCCTCCGCCGAATTTTCCTCCGGCATGCAATATTGTATGAACTACTTCAACTGTTGGTATACCCATCTTTTTATGAATTCCTACCGGTATACCGCTTCCATTATCAATAACGGTAATACTGTTATCTTCATTTATGAAGATTTGGATCTTGTCGCATCTCCCGGCTAAAGCTTCATCTATACTATTTGCTACAATTTCATATACTAAATGATGAAGGCCTCTTAAAGAAGTTGTACCAATGTACATACCAGGTCTTTTTCTTACTGCCTCCAATCCTTCTAATACATCTATTTTACTTTCGTCATATATCTTGGCATCTATTTTTTTATCCTGCATTTTTTTCCTCTCTTACTTACTTTCTCAACGCTTTATTTACGTTATTTAATCTTTTTATTAATGTTCCCGGAGAAATGGGCGTCAATATTACTTTGTATGAATTCATATACTCCGTTACCACGAAACTTTTCGGTAGTTCATTATTCACGGATTCAACCAATTCTTCTTCTGCGGCGGTTTGTAAAAATTGTTTCGTAATTTTTGATACAGTGGTATTTTCCATATCAAAGATCCCTATTATATCATCAATCAAAATTACACGTTCTTCGCCAATGTGTAAAAACATCTTTTTACCTCAGTTCTTCCTATAAAAATCAGGAATAGCAAAACTACTCCTTAAAATATTACTTGAATATATACCTATATATATTATACTATAATTTTACCCTTTTGCACAAATATATAGCGAATGTTATCATTCCTGTTTTCAAGTATCTTTTCCTTGTCAGTGCAAGTAATGATTATTTGATTATTATGAAATTTTTCAACTATAGCTCTTTGTCTACTGATATCTAGCTCGGACAAAACATCATCTAATAGTATGACAGGCTTTGCGTCATTCTTTTGTTCCATAATATCGGCTTGGCTTAATTTTAATGACAGTACGGCAGTTCTGATTTGTCCCTGTGAACCGAAACTTCTAGCGTCCTTGCCGTTTATACAAATCTCAATATCATCTCTATGAGGCCCTACCAAACATGTTTTTCTTATGCTTTCACGTTCTATATAATTGTCCAATTTTCTTTTTAATGTTTCCTTCTCGAAAACATCTTCTGTTACACCGTCCACAGATATATATCGAAGATCAATTTCTTCGAGATGACTGGATATACTCTGGTGTATTTTATTCGATCTAATCTTAATCTCATGTAAAAATTCCAAACGTTTGTTTATAACTTTTGTCCCTAAATCAGCTAAATATTCATTAAGAACATGGATATAGGCTGTCTTTTCAGATGAATCAGCTTCTACTTTCAAGGATGCATTTTTCTGCTTTATGAGACGGTTGTATTTCTGTAATAAATAAAAATATCCCTTGTCGATTTGGCAAATTAACATATCGATGAACTTTCTTCGATAATCCGGACCTCCTTTTATAATATACAGATCCTCCGGAGTAAACAGGACAGAACTGAATCGAGTCATTAATTCTCCGACTTTTTCCAGACAAATATCATTGTATATAAATGTTTTTTCTTTATTATCATATTTGATTTTTATGTAGTTATCCGTATCTTTGTATGTATACTCCATGTTAATGACAAAATAATTGTCTTTGGTGTCTTGGTTTATCAGTTCTTTGTAATTTGATGTCCTAGGTGACTTAGCTGCTGAACATATGAAAATAGACTCGAGAATGTTTGTTTTCCCTTGTCCATTTTTTCCGTGTATGATATTGATCCCTTTATCAAAAGAAATGGTCTGCTCTATATAATTCCTATAATTCGTCAATGAAACAGATTTGACTATCAACTATATCACCATTTTTGCCGTTTATCCATCCGTTATTTTCTTACCGCTCCGATCAGATATATATAATCGTCCCCTTCTACAGGAGATATTATACACGGACCCACTTCTGTATTGCATTTAATCAAAATCTCTTCATCTTCAATAACTCTTAAACAATCGGTAAAAAACTTAGGATTAAAAGCTACATCAATATTTTCACCGATCACTTCCACAGGAATTTTTTCATAAACTTCTCCTACGTGAGTACTGATTTTGATATTCATCACATTGTTTTCAGTGGATATATCAATCGGATACTTTTTCTCTTCATTGGGAATGACAATTAATGTTCTGTCTACTGATTGTTCTAGACTTTGTTTATCCATTTTAAATACAGTTCCGAATTCCCTCGGTACAATACCCTTGTAATCAAGAAATTCACCTTCCAACAATCGTGAAACCAACTTAAAGTTCTCAAACAAAAATTGAACTTGTTTTTTTGTAATATGTATTTTTAGTTTTTCCTCTTGGTTTTCCAATACCCTGCTTAACTCCGACATTGTTTTTCCGGGTACTACAGCACTAAGATTTAAATATTGATCATCTACAGGTTCTTTTTTTACAGCCATACGATAACTGTCGATCCCCACCATTGTAACAAATCCATCTGCTATACCGATGTACAAACCGGTCATAATAGGACGCGAAGTTTCTTGGCTTACGGAAAATAACGTACTTTTTATAAGCTTTCCAAGCTTGTCCTGCTCGATCTCAAAGCACTCGGACTCTGTAATTTTAGGTATTTCGGGAAAAGAATCCGCATCCAAACCTTTAATATTAAAAAGACTGTTATTACATGATATTTCAATAATATTGTCCTTACCGGTTATACTTACTGTACCTGATTGCATTTTACGTACGATTTCACTAAAAATCTTAACATTAACCAACACTTCTCCGGTCTCTTCCACTTCAGAATCCAGCCAATACTCAATGGCCATTTCCAAATTATTGGCTTTTAAAATGACTTTATCTTCCTTTACCTCCATTTTTACACATTCTAATATAGATAAAGTGGTTTTCACAGCTGCAGCTCTTTGAACCACTTGAATAGCTTTTTGTAATACAGTACATTCACATTTGAATTTCATACAATCACCTCCATCATAAATTTATTGTACATTGAAATCGATTCTTTTTCAACATACAGCAATTACGTCGTGATATTAAAGTCTTCAAGTATATCGCTGACTGCTTTTTTTGTTTCCAAATTACTTTCTAAATCATTTCTGACTTTATCAATTGCATGCATTACCGTAGTATGGTCTCTTCCTCCAAAAAACCTTCCAATGGAAGACAAAGAAGATTCAGTATATTGCTTACACAAGTACATGGCAACTTGCCTGGGATAAGCCACATCTCTGGTTCTTTTCTTTGACAAAAGACTTTTTTTATCTACATCGAAATATCTTGATATAGCATCAAGAATGGTGGTCTCATTGATTTCCACCTTTTTAGTTGTAGTGATAAATTCCTTGAGTGCATCCAATGTAAATTCTTTGGTGATTACCGAGTTCGTCAAGGTGGATAAAGCCACCAATTTTGTTAAAGCTCCCTCTAAATCCCTCACATTTGATTGTATGTTATTCGCTAATAAATAAATGATGTCATCACTTAAATCCAAATTTTCGTTTGCCGACTTCTGTCGAAGTATAGCAATTCTTATTTCCAAATCCGGCTTTTGTATATCTGCAATCAACCCTTGCTCGAATCTTGTCCGCAGACGTTCTTCCAGTGGATTCAAATCTTTTGGAGATTTATCGCTACTAATGATGATTTGTTTATTTAAATTATATAAATGATTGAATGTATGGAAAAAAGCTTCTTGCGTTCTCTCTTTTCCAGCCAAAAACTGAATGTCATCAATCATTAAAACATCAATGCTACGGTATTTGCGGATGAATTTATCAATGGTTCTATCCGGCAATGAGTTAATATATTCATTTGCAAAAGCCTCTGAATTGAGGTACATTACTTTTGACTTCGGATCCTTACTGAGTATTTCATGCCCGATGGCTTGCATCAAATGGGTTTTTCCCAATCCGGAACCTCCGTACATAAAAAAAGGATTATATGATTTTCCCGGTTGTTGAGAAACAGCAACAGAAGCGGCATATGCCAAATCGTTACTCGGACCTACCACAAATTTGTCAAATGTGTATTTGGGGTTTAACATGGACTGTGTTTCCCAATCATCAGCCTCCTGCTGTTGGCCTTCAGCTTCCATTCGCTTTTCCATCTCATCTTTCAAACAAAACGTAAGCTTATAATTTCTGTATTCGGTTAAATCAACTGCATTTTTGATTAAGTCATAAAACTTTTTATTAATGATATCCTTAATGAATTCATTGGATACTTCAAAAATTATTTCATTGTTGCTTACATACACCGGGTTGGCTGTTTTTATATATGTATTAAAGCTTAATTCGGATATGACACTTTCTTTAATTGCCACAAGTGCCTTCTGCCACACACTTTTAAAGTGCTCTAAATTTTCATTTTCGTTATACATTTGCCCCTCCCTAGCATAATCTGATTTCTAACTGCATAAAATATGATAACAAATATCCTACCTCAATTCAATTCGCAAAATTGCATAATTTTATTTGTGTAGGAAGAAGGCCATATATGGTGTTTTTAAGATTAATGTTTTGCTACATGTAGTTTATTTATGAAGTATTATTTAACATAATAAATGGGTTTTACCAACGGCTTGCATACTCTTTTGTGTAAAGTATCTAAAAGGCGGTTCTGCTTTTATCTATTTATTAAATTAATATTTTAATAATAACCATCATAATGGTGTCGATAATGTGGATATCTTGTTGTAAGTTAGTATTTATGCTTGTTTTGTGTCTGTATGGAATTGTGTAAAGTTTGTTTTTGCTATGCACAATATGCACAAAACAGTTTTTTATAACTTTATTAAATTTTTATCCACCGCCGGACAATCAACTTATTCACAAAGTCCGGTGGATAGATTATGGAGGAATATTTAACTATTTTGCAGAACTATTTTAAGGAAATAAAGGACTTTGGTAATAAAAATGGAATTGTTGTTGTATAATCTAATTAACATAAAAGTAGGATAATAAGTTACGTAAAAGTTATTATCGAAATTTTCGAATTTGTTTGACACTGCCAAATGGATTCGTTATAATGTATAATGCTTGTCGTGAAAACTAAGTAAATTGTTAAGATCAATGTTAGGAAACAGGACAAAAGAAAACAGTCTTTTGTTTTACAATAAAATTTAAGGAGGTGTTACTTTGAAAAGGACATATCAACCTACCAAGAGACAAAGAAAGAAAGAACATGGTTTTAGAAAAAGAATGAAGACCGCATCGGGAAGAAAAGTGTTAATGAGAAGAAGGAAGAAGGGTAGAAAAGTACTCTCTGCATAGGGGTTTATTGAAGGTACATTTCTGATGAAAAACACCCTTTCGTTACGAAAAAACTATGAATTTCAGAGAGTATATAGCAAAGGAAACTTTTGCACAGGCAAATATCTTGTATTGTATTATATCAAAAACACTTACAATCTTAATAGGTTAGGGATATCAGCCGGGAAGAAAACAGGCATAAGCGTTGTTCGGAACAGATTAAAAAGGATTGTCAAAGAGAACTATCGATTGTTGGAGAATAGGATTTTTATCGGATACGATTTGGTTTTTATGGTAAGAAAAAGCGACATCCTTCCCGGTTTTTGGGATATCAAAAGGGAAATGAAGTATTTATTAAAAAAAGGTAACTTGTTTGACACGGAGAAAGTTGATTGAAAAGTATTTTTATTTATATAATAAAATTCTACCGACGGTATTTATCACCTTTGAAAAAGCCGTGCTGCAGATTTAGTCCCACATGCTCTGAGTATGCGTTGGAGGCAATCAGCAAATACGGTGTTTTTAAAGGTGTTTTTTTATCTGCGAAAAGAATATTTAAATGTCACCCCTTTCATCCCGGAGGGTATGATCCTGTCAAATAGAAAGGACATGTATGGGAATTTGGAACGGTATTTTAACAGGGTTAGGAGCTCTATTAAGATTTATATATGAGTATTTAGCTTTTGAAAATTATGGGTTGGCAATTATTATTTTTACAATCTTTACAAAGCTGTTATTATTGCCTTTGACGATGAAGCAAATGAAATCATCAACAAAAATGCAGGAGATCCAACCTGAATTACAAAAACTGCAAAAGCAGTATGCTAATAATAAGGAAAAATTAAATGAAGAGATGATGAAGCTTTACCAGAAGCACAATTATAACCCGGCATCCGGTTGTTTGCCTTTGCTTGTTCAAATGCCGATTTTGATTGCTCTTTATCGGGTTTTGATCAAGCCGATCACTTTTATGTACAAGATACCCGAATATTTAGCAGCCGGTATTCCTGGTAAGGAAGCCGTGACAAAAGCGACTGAAACTATAGAAAAGCTTGCTACGGCAGCTAATGTATCTACTGTTGATTATTCCAATGAAATCGGTATCATTGAGTATTTCTCTAAAAACCCCAGTGAATTAAATGCAGTTGGAGACTTGTTAAAACCGAATGAAGTGTTGAACATGAATTTCCTCGGATTGAACCTTGGTAAAAAGCCCACTTTTAACACCGGCTTGTTGTTTGGTGAAGAAATGTGGACATATCTACCATTGTTAATCATTCCGATTCTTGCCTCTTTACTGACGTTTTATGCACAAAAACTCCAAATGGGTGCCGCAAAACCCAAGGAAAGCACACCTTCGAAGCCCGGTAGCGCTGACAGTGGTGAAACTATGCAAAAGTCCATGAAATGGATGGGGCCGATTATGACATTGTATTTTTCGTTCATATTACCGGCAGGTATGGGAGTTTATTGGATTTCCACATACGGTATTCAAATTGTTCAACAACTGATTATTAACAGGATGAATGAAAAGAAGCTCATGGAAGAAAAAAGTAAAATCATCGAGAAAAAAGTCAATGTGAAAAAAGAGAATATTATTGAAGGAAAAGCAACAATGAACGAAAAGAAAGGGGAAGATCAGACAAAATGAATTCGGTAGAAAAATCTGCAAAAACAGTACAAGAAGCAACTGATCTTGCTTTATCAGAATTAAATATTAACGCGGACGATGCCATCGTAGAAGTGTTGGATGAAGGTAACAAAGGAATCTTGGGATTGTTCAACGCCAGAATGGCAAAGGTCAAGGTCACTGTTAAAAAAAGAATCAGCCAGGAAGGTAAGGAATTTTTATTAGATATACTTACTAAAATGGGTTTGGACGCTCAAATTGAGGTTCGCGAAAACAACGATTCTATTGTTTATAATATTATCAGCAAAGATGGTGGAGTCATCATCGGTAGAAGGGGAGAAACTCTTGACTCAATACAGTTCTTAGCCGGTTTGGTGGTTAATAAAAACAACGAAATCTATAAAAAAGTTATTGTGGATACTGAGAACTATAGAGAGAAAAGAAAACAAACCCTTGTTAATTTAGCCAACAGGTTAGCGAAAAAGGTTTCGAGAACTGGTAAAAATCATACATTTGAACCTATGAATCCATATGAAAGAAGAATCATACATTATTCTCTCCAGAAAAACCCTTATGTTGAAACCTACAGTATTGGGGAAGAGCCCAACAGACGGGTCGTTATCAAAGTAAAGGAGAATCAATAGGGAAACAATTTTTGTTTCATATTTCGAGGTATTATAACTATGTTTATATCTGACCGGGATACTATTGCCGCTATTTCAACTGCTGTCGTAAATAGCGGTATTTCAATTATCCGGATTTCCGGTGAGGATGCTTTTCCTATTGCAGACAAGGTGTTTAAAGGAAAACAATCAGTGATGGATATGACATCCCATACGGTGAATTACGGGAAATTTATATCAATGGACGGAGAAGTCATTGATGAAATTCTGTTGCTCAAATTAGACGGACCTAAAACATATACTAGGGAGAATACGGTTGAGATCAATTGCCATGGTGGTGTAAACGTCACGAACAATGTGTTTCATGAAATCGTCAAAGCGGGAGCGAGAATAGCCGAACCAGGGGAATTTACCAAAAGGGCATTTCTAAACGGTCGAATTGATTTGTCTCAAGCGGAAGCCGTTATGGATTTGATCAACGCTCAAACCGATACAGCAAGTAAGATTGCAATCGCTCATTTGCAAGGTAAGTTTTCATCTGCCGTCAAAGAAGTGACAAACCGGATAGTGGACGTAAGTGCTGAAATTGAATATCATATTGAATTTAATGATGATGATATGGATGGGCCGACTATGGGGAGACTTGTTGCAAGTCTTACGGAGTGCAGCAATCGGTTAAAAAAAATATTGGATACGTATGACACCGGAAAAATACACCGGGAGGGAATAAATGTGGTGATTGCCGGAAGACCAAATACCGGGAAATCTTCTTTAATGAATGAAGTTTTAGGTAGTGACCGTGCAATTGTTACTGATATTCCGGGAACGACCCGGGACATTATTCAAGATTACGCTAATATCAACGGTATTTTTGTCAATATCTCCGACAGTGCGGGGATCCGGGAAACAGGTGATGTCATTGAGAAAATTGGGATTGGTAAAAGCTATGAAGCTGCGAAAAATGCCGACCTCATATTATATATGTTGGATTTACAAAGCGATTTGAATTCGGAAGACATAAAATTTCTTGAAATGTTTAAAGATAAAAATATTTTAATCATTTTGAACAAAACCGATTTGGTGTCACAAGAGCAAACAAAACAAAAAGTTTCTGCCATTCGTTGTGAAACCCGACATGACCCCGTGACATTGTCATTGAAAAGCGGTCAAGGAATCGAAGGGTTGTACGAAAGGTTCAAGCAAATGCTTCATCCTGGACAAGCGGATCCTAAAAATCAGGCCATTGTGACAAATGTTCGTCATAAGAACAGTGTTCAAACGGCATACCAAGCAGTCAATGAAGCCATTCGCGGATTCAAGGAAGAAACTCCGGTGGATTTGATCACCATCGACTTGAATATAGCGGTGCATCAATTGGGTTTGATTACCGGAGAAACTGCTTCGGATGATATTATAGACAGAATTTTTTCAAGTTTTTGTGTGGGAAAATAATTTATTTAGGTGGTTATATGACTTATATAGCAGGCGAATATGATGTGATTGTGATCGGTGCAGGGCATGCAGGCTGTGAAGCGGCATTAGCAAGCGCAAGAATGGGTTGTGGTACGGTGGTCTTTGTTATGAATATGGACAGGATTGCCAACTTGCCATGTAATCCGAGCATTGGTGGAACCGGAAAAGGACATCTGGTCAGGGAAATCGATGCACTAGGCGGACAAATGGCAATCACTGCCGATAAGGCACTTATACAGATGAAAATGTTAAATACGTCCAAAGGACCTGCTGTTTACTCTTTAAGATCACAAATTGATCGTGGTTTGTACCAAAAAGAAATGAAGCTTGAGTTGGAGAAACAAGAAAACTTAGATATCCGACAACACGAGATTGTAGAAATTCTGTTCGACACAGATGAAAATCAAGTCAAAACCGTTCGTGGAGTAGTGACTAATTTAGGGACGGTATATTACGGTAAATGTGTGGTTATTTGTACCGGTACCTATTTAAAATCTCGGATCATAATCGGTGATGTGGTTTATGACGGCGGTCCGGACGGTGAGTTTCCCGCTGCAAAGTTATCGAATTGTTTGTTAAAAGCAGGTCTTACTTTATTGCGGTTTAAAACAGGGACTCCTCCGAGGGTTAATAAACGTAGCATTGACTTTACACAGATGGAGGAACAGCCGGGAGATGATAGAATCCGTCCTTTTTCATTTGATCATGATGAGATGGAGATTGAACAGGTACCTTGTTGGCTGACTCATACCAATGAAAACGCCCATAAAATCATTAGGGACAATTTGCATCGTTCCCCTTTGTACTCCGGGGTGATAGAAGGAAAAGGGCCTAGGTATTGTCCTTCCATCGAGGACAAGGTGGTGAAGTTTCCCGGGAGAGATCGACATCATATATTTATAGAACCCATGGGCAAAGACACTTATGAAATGTATTTGGCCGGATTGTCCTCAAGCTTGCCGGAAGATGTGCAAATAGCTGTGGCCAAAACGGTAAGGGGTTTGGAAGACGTAAAGTTTAACAGGTGCGGTTACGCTATTGAATATGATTGTTTTGATCCGATGCAATTGAAACCCACTTTAGAGTTTAAAAATGTCCGGGGATTGTTTTCAGCCGGTCAAAGTAACGGATCCTCCGGATATGAAGAAGCTGCGGCACAAGGCCTTGTGGCCGGAATCAACTGTGCTTTAAAGCTGCAAGAAAGACAACCTTTTACTATAGACAGATCCGAAGGATATATCGGTGTTTTGATTGATGATTTGGTAACGAAAGGTGTAAGCGAGCCATACAGAATGATGACTTCCCGTGCTGAATACAGGTTGGTTTTAAGACAGGATAATGCAGATATGCGTTTGACGGAAACCGGTTGGAAAATCGGTCTGGTGAGTGATAAAAAGTACAATGCTTTTTGTAAGAAAAAAGAACTGGTTGAAAAGGAAATCGCCAGGGTTATGAAAACTGTTATTCCTCCGAGTGAAGTGGTTAATGAATTTTTAGCTCGACATAACAGTACACCCATAATATCCGGAATGAAATTGGATGATTTGATAAAACGTCCTGAGTTGGATTATATAATGCTGAAGGATTTGGATCCTGATCGGGAAACACTGCCGTATGCTGTACAAGAACAAGTGTCGATATCTGTGAAATATGAAGGATATATAAAAAAGCAATTAATACAGGTAGAGCAATATAAAAGGCTGGAAAACCGGAAGATTCCGGAGAGCATCGATTACAAATTGATTGATGGAATCAGGGTGGAAGCCAGAGACGCAATGGCAAAGGTAAGACCTGCTTCATTAGGGCAAGCTTCCAGAATTTCGGGTGTGAATCCTTCGGACATTACTGTTTTGCAGATATATTTGGAGCAAACCAGAAGACGTCCTAAAGTGGAAGAAAAACAAAATGATCAAGAGGCGGAATAAATGGAACTACAAGAATTTACCCGAATGATCCAAAACGGATTTAATGAATTAGATTTGTTAAGCGATGACCAAATTAATCAATTATATGGTTACATGAACTATGTGTTGGAAAAAAACAAAGTTATGAACCTGACTTCCATTACAGATCCTAAAGAGTTTGTTACGAAGCATATCATTGATTCTCTTACTGCTGCTGTATACGTCAAGGACAGCCACAGTATTATTGACATAGGTACCGGAGCGGGTTTCCCCGGAATCCCTTTGAAAATTCTTTATCCGGATAAAGAATTAGCTTTTATGGATTCGGTATTAAAAAAGATCGACTTTATTCGAGAATGTGCACAACAAATGGGAATGACGAAAAATATATATATACATCAAAGAGCGGAGGATGCCGGTCAGAATCCGGAATACAGGGGAGTGTTTGACTGTGGAATCGCCAGGGCGGTGGCATATCTGCCGGTTTTGCTGGAGTACTGTTTGCCTTTGATTAAAAAAGGCGGAATTTTTGTTGCCATGAAAGGCGGAGACATTGATGAGGAGCTTACAGCATGTGAAAATGCACTTTCTGTTCTACAGTCGTCTATAATTGAAAAAAAACAGTTTGTTTTACCTATGACGGAGTTCAGCCGAAGTATTCTTGTGTTTCGAGTCAATGGAACCATACCAAATAAATATCCTAGGAAAGCTGGGTTACCTACAAAAAAACCTTTATAAAAAAAATTAAAAATTTTATAAACTAAAAGAAGGATTTACCTCTTGCTTATAGAACTTACAATTATGTAAATTTTATACAAGAGGTGCTTTTATGTTAGAAAACAGATTACCGGTACAGATTAGTGACAGAAGGAAAATGGATGACTCGGACATTATTTATGTTCACTCGGAAAAAATCATACCGAATCCCTATCAACCAAGAAAATTCTTTGATAATGATTCGCTGAATGAATTGAGTAAATCCATACAGACCTACGGTATCATCCAACCGTTGAGTGTCAGAAAAATCAGCAATGACAAGTATGAGCTGATTGCAGGGGAAAGAAGGTTGCGTGCCGCAGGGTTGGCCGGGGTGACCAAAATACCATGTATGGTGGTTAATGTGGATGAAAACGAATCGGCATTGATCGCATTAATCGAAAATTTACAAAGGGAAGATTTAAATTATATTGAAGAAGCACAAGGTTATAACCGTATTTTAAAAGAACATAACATGACTCAGGAAAGTTTGGCTGTTAAGTTAGGGAAAAGCCAATCCACCATTGCAAACAAGATAAGGCTTTTAAAACTATCTCCTATGGTTACGAAAATATTATTGGATAATGATTTGACCGAGCGACATGCCCGCTGCTTATTAAGGTTGACGGACGAGCAGTCACAACTTCAAACTTTAAAAAAGATATGTGAATGCAACATGAATGTCAAAGCGTCGGAAAATTTGGTGGATAAAGTGTTGGCCGGGTATAACGAACCCCAACCGATAAAACCCAAGGAAAGCAAAAGAAAAAGGATTGTTCAGGATATACGTGTTTTTGTTGGAACTATAAAACAAGCAGTACATATGATGACACAATCAGGAATCAAAGCCAGAGCAGCACAATTCGACCGTGGAAGTTACATAGAATTTATTATTAGAATTCCAAAGCAATAATTTAAAATCATATAGGTGGTTATGGTTATGTTTGAAAAAAGGTTATCGTTCATTAATTTCGGTAAAGAGAAAAAGAAGAAAAAGGAAAGTCATATTTTATATCTGAACCCGGAGGAGATTAAAAAAAGTCCCCATCAACCCAGAAAGATTTTTGACACCGGATCTTTGACTGAGTTAAGTGAATCAATCAGTGCCCATGGGATTATACAACCCATCAATGTCAGAAAAGTTGAGAACGGCACATATGAATTGGTTACCGGTGAAAGACGTTTAATGGCTGCCATGATGGCGGGGCTCTCACGTATCCCTTGCATGGTTTTGGATGTCGATGACAATAGTGCGGCATTGATTGCATTAATTGAAAACTTGCACAGGGAGGATTTGAATTGCATAGAAGAGGCTGAGGCCTATAAAAAGATTATGCTAGATTATCATATGACACAAGAGGAGCTCGGACTTGAGATAGGAAAAAGTCAATCGGCTATTGCGAATAAGATCCGCTTGCTTCGGTTACCCGTCATGGTGAAAACAGTGATTATGAATGACCGGTTGTCCGAACGTCACGCTCGTTGCTTATTGCAAATCAATGACGAGGAAGATCAGCTAAAGGTATTAAGAAGTGTGCGTGAAAACAATTTGAATGTTCATGACACAGAGATGCTTGTAAAGAATATAATCGATGGCTTTGTCGCCGGGGAAAAATGTAAGAAAACACAGGTTAGAAGAAAAAGTGCCGTCATGGACATAAGGATCTTTGTGAATACTGTCAGACAAGCAATTGATTTGATGATCAAATCAGGCATAGATGCTGAAACCATGCAGACTGACAATGATGAATTTTATGAATTCGTTGTAAAGATACCCAAGCAATAAACGGGATGGTAAATGAATTAATATGACGTTGCTCCTATGGTCGTAACTGTGGGTTCTGGACAGAATCATCAAAATTGTATACAATATATTCTGTTTGTAGTATAATAAATTGATGAAAAATATCTAATTAGAAATAAACACAAGGCAAAAACTATTGAACGGAGTTAAGAATGACAACCGAAGACATATTTAAAAATCAACATATCATACCGGTTGATATAGAAGAAGAAATGAAAAAGTCTTTCATCGATTATGCTATGAGTGTAATTGCTGACAGGGCTTTGCCTGATATTCGCGACGGATTGAAACCGGTCCATCGTAGAATTTTGTATTCCATGTTTCGATCCGGATTCACGCCGGACAAGTCCTATAGAAAGTGTGCCACTACAGTCGGAGACGTATTAGGAAGCTTTCATCCCCACGGTGATGCAGCTGCATACGACAGTATGGTGAGAATGGCACAGGATTTTTCTCTTCGATATCCTTTAGTAGACGGACATGGAAACTTTGGATCAAGAGACGGTGACCCGCCTGCAGCTATGCGTTACACTGAAGCGAAGTTGCATAAGATCGCCATGGAAATGCTTGCCGATATCAATAAAGACACCGTGGATTTCCAACCTAACTATGACGAACATGACTTTGAACCTGTGGTTTTACCTTCTCGTATCCCTAATTTACTGGTAAATGGTTCATCGGGGATTGCAGTTGGTATGGCAACCAACATACCTCCTCATAATCTCAAGGAAACCGTTGACGGGATTTGTGCATACATTGACAATCCGGATATAACAATCGAAGAGTTGAACCAGTATATTAAGGGCCCGGATTTTCCCACATACGGAACCATTATAGGAGTAAGGGGAATTAAAGAGGCATATAAAACCGGTAAAGGTCGTATTACTGTCAGAGCAAACACAGAAATTATACAATCCGGAAACAGGCAAAAAATTATTGTTAAAGATCTGCCTTATCAAGTGAATAAAGCTAGATTAATTATTAAGATCGCTGAGTTGGTCAAAGACAAGCGCATTGATGGTATTGCGGACATTACCGATGAATCTGATCGAAACGAAGAGATCCGAATATCCATTACTTTAAAGAAGGATGCCAATGCCAATATCGTTTTGAATCGCTTGTACAAATATACTCAGATGCAAGATGTATTCAGTGTAAATATGCTTGCGTTGATCCAAGATGAAAATGGTAGATTTGTGCCCATCATCTTTAATTTAAAGGAAGCCATAGTTCATTATGTCAATCACCAAGTGGATGTGGTTCAAAGAAGAACACGGTTTGATTTGGAAAAGGCTGAAGCCAGAGCGCATATTTTAGAAGGATTGTTGCATGCGCTGGATATTATTGATCAAGTCATTTCTTTGATTCGATCTTCCGCGAACACAGCAGTTGCTAAAGTGGGATTGATAGAAAAATTCGGTTTCACTGAAATACAGGCACAGCATATTGTGGACATGCGGTTAGGACAGTTGACAGGTTTGGAAAGAGAAAGGCTGCAAATCGAATATGACGAATTAAAAGTAAAAATTGATTATTATAGAAGAATTTTAGCAGATATAAACTTGGTTCATGGGATCATCAAAGATGAATTACAGGAAGTCAAGAGAAAATACGGTGATGAAAGAAGAACGGCTATTGAAATATCGGAAGAGGATGACATTGAGATAGAAGACTTGATCGAAGAAACGGAAAATGTCATTACTATCACCAATTACGGATACATCAAGAGATTGCCTTGCGATACGTACAGAAGTCAAAGAAGAGGCGGAAAAGGTGTTATAGGGTTGTCCACCAGAGAAGAGGACTATGTGGTCAACTTATTTACCACCTCAACGCACAATTATATTTTGTTCTTTACCAACAAGGGCAGAATGTTCCGTATGAAAGCTTATAAAATTCCGGAGGCGGGAAGGCAGGCAAAAGGAACTGCCATCATTAACTTGTTAGAGTTAAACCCCGATGAACGAATCGAGACCACCATCCCCGTTCATGACTACAGTGACGGTAAATATTTGATGTTTGTGACAAGGAAGGGTATTGTCAAAAAGACACGCTTTGTTGAATATGACAGCACCAGAACAAATGGTTTGGCTGCTATATCGTTAAGAGAAGATGATGAGCTGATCAATGTTCGTCTAACGGATGGTAATGATGATGTCATGCTTGTTACGAAAAACGGTATGGCAATACGCTTTAATGAAAAGGATGTCCGTGCTTCCGGAAGGAGCACCCAAGGGGTGAAGGGAGTCACGTTAGACGAAGATGACGATGTAATCGGCTTGGGTGTTGTTCAAGAAAATGCTACATTGTTAACAGTAACAGAAAACGGATTCGGAAAAAGAACTGATCCGGATGAATACAACATCATCAAGCGAGGCGGAAAAGGAGTAAAAACATATAATATTACCGAAAAAACCGGCAAGCTGGTGGGTATGAAGATGGTCAATGAAGAAGACGATGCCATTATGATAACCCTAGACGGCACGGTCATCCGTGTTCCGGTCAAAGAAATCAGTTTATTAGGTAGAGTCACCATGGGTGTAACATTGATGAGGACAAGCGAAGACAATAAGGTTGTCAGTTTGGCAAGAATCATTCCTGAGGAAGAAGAGGATAAGTTGTTGTGTGAGGCGGATGAAAGAGAAAAATCAGGAATCAAACACAAGAATGATGTAGATCTATATGATATGGAAGACGAAGTGGATGATGAAGATGATGAAACTGAAGATGACGATCCGGAGGATGAGGACGATATTTAATTAGAGAAGTAAAAATAATAAAGAGAATTAATACTTAAAAGGGCACCGGCATTAACCGGTGCCCTTTTAAGGAGAATCGAAAAAGGAACAGAAAAAAGTATGTGAAATGAGAGCAAATTTTTTATTTTTTGTGCTTGACACGGAAAAATAATTATGTTACTATGATCAAGCCGCTTTAAAACGGCAACAGAACCTTGAAAAGTGAACAGTGTATTGAACCCGTCAAACTTTAGCTTTTAGGAG